>JAITUX010000110.1 GCA_031286085.1 Candidatus Adiutrix sp.
GCGGTGCCGGCCGAGCCGGCCCCGGCAGGCCCCGCTCTAGCCTAGCTCGCGGCTCGGCCGGGGCCGGTGGGGGCGGGGGCGGCGGTTCCGGCAAGGCCGGCTCGGGCAGGGCCGGCTCAAGCCGGGCTTTGGGCTCGGGCGGGGCCGGTTCGGGCCGTGCCGGCCTCAACTCCGATGGCCCGGCTTGGCCGCCGGCCTTAAATTTTCTCCTGAGGGCCGCTTCGGCCAAGGGGCCGACCCGGGTCGGCCTGGACTTGGGCACGGCTATTTTCAACTGAATTTCCGGCTCAGGCATATGGGCGACGGCGGCCGTCGCCGGGCGGGGGTGGGGCGAAGGCTGGTGGCCGGACGGGCGGTGGGAAGCGGGCGAATGTTTGGGTTCGGCCTTGGGGCCTGGGGAAAGCCGGCGCCACAGCCCGCCGCCCAAACGGCTCAAAAGCCCAGGACGCCGGCGCCTTGGAGACGGCAGAAAAAGACGTAGTTTGGGATAAGTCGGGTATTTGGGGGGACGGCTCATATCTGCGGCAAATTATTGCGTAAAATATCTGTCATTTTTTCAGTTTCGCCGGTCGGCCGAACGGTGTGGCTCAAGCACTCTCTTTCTCCCGCCGGCGGCGGATCTGCTCCCTCTGGTGGTTGAAGAGCCATTGCACGATGTCGTTCTGGTCCTTGCCCGTAATGTCGATAAATTCCACCCCGTAGATGTTTTTTGAAATTCCGCCCGGTTCGGGTGAACTTTTGGCATTTACTATCTTGCCGGCTATGTCCATTATCCTGCTTTCCTCGCCCGTGGGCAGTTGGAGGCCTATTTCCAGCACCGTGCCCTTCGGGAATGTCTGGGTGTGGGCGAAAGCCAGGCCGCATTCGGAAATGTCCACCACCACCGCGTTCAAGGAATAGGTTTTAGGGGTGGAGGTTTCGGCCAGAAGGCCGACCAGGATGGAGAGCTTCTGGTCTATGCGGGTCAGGAGCACCTGGGCCTCGGTGCGGGCCGGCGGAACCTGTATGGCGTCAATGGCCCGGAGGCGCTTGATGATGGAACCCTGCCCCCGGGTGTATTCCGCAGGCGAGCCCAGCACATTGAAGTAGAGTTCAGCCTGCACAGATACCCTCAGGCCTTTACGGCGTTCGTGTTCGTCACCTGAAACCATGGGCGCCCCTCCGCCTCGCGGGCCAACGGCCGGGAATCCGCCGAACGGCCGTTCCAAATCCAAGCCCGTAACCGAAATTATTATACCACAGGCGAGCCCGGTTTGACCACCATAGTGCGGCCAGCCGGCAAAATCGGCTCATTTCAGGCTCTGAAGTCCGGACCCCGATATAACTTATCGGCCGGCCGGGCCGATTTTTGAAAAAAAAGGCCGGCCTCCCAAGGGAGGCCGGCCGGAATCCGCCGCGGCTTGGAAGCGCGGCCTTACCAGAGCCCCCTTTGCTTGAGCAAGGGGACGGGGCTGACCAGGTGGAACTTCCACCAGTCTTCATGGTCCCGCCCGTTTTCACCCAGGTAGAGAGCCAGGACCTCGTTCAGGTGGAAGACGGGCAGCTTGTTGGTCATGGGCATTTCCCGCATTTCCATGTTCATCTGGCACATGGCGCAGGTGGTGACTACACAGTCGGCCCCCTGCTCGGCCGCGCCGCTGACTATCTGGGAGACCATGTCTTCGGCGATCTCCGGATAGACGGCCGAGACAGCGGCGCTGCAGCAGCGGTGGGGCCAGGGCCAGGTGACGGATTCGGCCCCGGCTTCCAGGACGATGCGCTCGACCGAGTCCCTCGGGGGGCCGGCCGGACGCAGTTCCTTGGGATACATGGCGCTGCACCCGTACCAGACAGCCACCTTCAGGCCGGTCAGGGGCCGGGTGCCCTCCAACTGGAAAGTCCCCATGCGGATCAGGTTGAAGACGTGGTGATAGACGTCATAAATGTTCAGAACCGGGTCGGTGAGGTTTATGCGGCCGAATTCCTCCTCGTTCTTCCGCCTCACGTCCGCGTGATCAATGAGGTGATGCCGGGCCGTGGCGATGTTGCGGAAGCAGTTGGGGCAAGGCACCACCACCGGCCGGCCCAAGGGGGCCTTGGAGAGGTTGCGGGCTCCCAGGGAGATGGCGATGTCGTGGCCCAAGGCGTGGCCGGCGGAAGAGCCGCAGCAGCTCCAGTCCTCCAGCTCATATAACTTGAGCTTCATTTTGTCCAGCACTATGGCCTGGGCCCGGTTGGATTCGTCGGCGCCGGTCTTCATGGTGCAACCGGGGAAATACGAGGCTTCCAGCAAATATTGACTCATGGCGGCCTCCCTTTCTCAGTAAGTGGCCCAGGGGCCGGCGTCGAGGATCTTGCGGACGGCGGCCCGCCCGCTGCTCATCAGGCGGGAAGGCAGAAGGTGCAGTTTATGCTTCAGCATCATTGTCTGGCCCAGGAGGACGTCCTGGAACCAGGCCTTGGGCCCCAGGCCCATGGTGCGGATCTTGTGCTCGACCATCAGCTCCAGCTTGGCCACCCGGCCGTGGCGGCGGGCGGTGTTCAACATGCTGCGGTAGAACTCCCAAAGGGGCTTGTCGCCCACGGGCAGCTTCTCCGCCAGGCATTCCTGCCGCAGGTAGTCCATGACGGAAGCGATGTTGATGGCCATGGGGCAGACCGCCGCGCAGGTGTGGCAGCCCAGGCAGCGCCAGATGGTGTTGGAAGTGAGGGCCTCCCGCTTGAGCCCCAGCACCACCAGCCGCATGATGCCGTGGGGGCCGTAATCCATGTATTGATACATGGGGCAGCCGCCGGAGCAGCTCAGGCAGGTGAGGCAGGCGTTGAGGTCGGTGCCGGCGATCTTGGCCACCTTGTGGGGGAAGCCCGCATCACTGTCACTGACCTTGATGGGTTCCGAAGAGGCAAATTTCTTGGTCGCCTGTTCCATATGAACTCCTTGAAGAAAAGGGGTTTAAAACCGGCCGCCCCTCACCGGGCCGGCCGGCCATCAACCTTCGGCCGCCGCCCGCATCCCATGGCCCCGCGGCCGGACGGCCTGGATTACTCAGACGCCGAAAGCCCGCCGGCTCCATGAGACGGCCCGGGCGGGCCGCTCAGATGATGGATGATCCAATATAGCACATTAGCCGGAAGTTTACAATATATTATGATGCCCTCCGGCCGCGGCCGGCCAAGCCAGCGCCGCCCCGTGGCCCTCCCCCTATGGCTCCGGGGCTCGCGGCTCCAGCTTAACCTCAAGCGTCAGTTCAAAAAAATTAAAAAAACTTCAAAAAATATTAAAGCGGCCTTTAGAAAAGCCGATAAGAACCTTGAAGGCGGCGCGGACGCGCCCTTTAAGGCGACGAAAATGGAGACAAGACCATGAGCCTGACTATCAATCACAACATGATGGCCTCCGACACCCAGCGCCGGCTGAACCTGTCCCACGCCCGCCTGGCGGTGAACACCCAGCGCCTGGCT
>JAITUX010000114.1 GCA_031286085.1 Candidatus Adiutrix sp.
AACCTCGGCCGCCCGCCAAAAGCCTCGCTTTTGACTTTCATCCTCTTTTAACCTAAACTTTTACACCATAGACTTTCACGTTTCAAACGGCCTTGGCCTGACAACCAGCCGCCGACCAAGCCGGTTTTAAATTGTTTGATGCTCTTAAGGTCGCCTCCCGCGAAAGACATCAAGTTCGGCGGACCCGAAGACCAGAGGAGCGGAGCGCCGCCATGTCCCCACTTTCCCGGTCAGCCGCCTTCACTTCAGCCCAAACCTTGATTCTTGACCGGTCCTGGATCCTGGCCCGGTCCCTGGCGGCCGAAGATTTCAAGCTCGACTTCGAGGACTTCCAGGCTTGGCCCGTGGATATCAAACGTTTTCCGGAACTGACCCCGGAAGAACAGACCGAGGGAGTCTTTGCCCAGCTCTTCCGCTACTTCCGTCCCGGTCCGGTGGTGGCCGGAGGCCGGCCGGACTATTACCGCATCTGCCTCTACGACCCGGAAATACTGCGGGCCGTGGCCGAAGAACCGGGCCTGGCCCTGGAACCGCTTCTGACTTACGTGCTGACCCACGAATTCATACATGTGGCCCGCTTTGCCAGGTTCATGGGCTTGTTTGAAGCCGGAGCCGAAAGCCGGCGGGCCGAAGAGGAAATAGTCCACCGGGAAACTTTTCGCCTCTTGCGTAAAGTCAACCTGCCCGGCCTGGACCTGGTGCTGGATTTATACCGGAATCACCGCCTGCCTGTCGATTAGAGCCCGGGCTTCCCTGGTATTTGGCCGGCCGTACCGCCAGGACCGCCGGCTTTGCGCCAAATCATTTTTTTTGCTATAATCCTTGATCAGTGAAAAACCCTACCGACATCACCTGGCGTTTTCGCTGGCGACTGCTGGTCGTTTTGTTCGCCTTATCAGGTTGCCTCCCGGCTATGGCGGCCTTCTCTCAACCATCCACCGCCAAATCCGAAGACCAGTTGAATTTTCTGCGCCTCAAAGAACGTTTTGAGACCCTGGCCCAGCGTTATTCCGACCCCATAATCCTGACTTGCCTGGCCGTGGAAACCACCGCCCAGGCCTGGACCCTGGCCGCGGCCCGCCTGACCGAAGACCCCGACAACCAGACCAAATGGCTGACCCAAGCCGCCGAATTCGAAAAATCCTGGGGGGTCAGCCGGGATTGGGACGCCCGGCACAGGCGGGCGCTGAAGGTCTATTACGAGGCCTTGAGCGAAGTGGCCAGGAAACTGGCCGGCTTTTACCCCAACGGACGCCAGAATGCCGAACTGGCGGTCGTGCTGGACCGTAACGATCGGGCCATGGCCGCTCTAACCAAGAATCCCGACGACTACCTGGAAAAGGAAACCTTCTCCTATGGCCTCATGAACCTGGCCGACGTCTTAATCCGCTCCTCGGACCTCGGGCTGGACCAGCCGGCCGACTTCATCCTGGACTCGGTAATCAAGGAAACCAGGGCTCTGCGCCGACAAAAAGGGCTTCATTATCGAGCCCGCCTGGCTTTCATCTACGCCGCCCAGATACAGGGCCTGACTGATCTGCTCTTTCTGCTGGGCCAAGCGGCCGGGCCGCCCTTAAGCCGCCCCCTGACTGAAATCAGGATAGCCTTGGACAAAGACGGCGCCGATTCCCGCCTGCCCACCACCCTGGGCCTGATCTGGACGGCCCAGGCTCAAGCCTCCCTGCCTCTGGCCTATTGGCTGAGCACCAGACCCAGCGCCTACAAAGGCGGACGCCCATGACCGACAGCCCGGTTTACCTGATGGATGCCAGCGCTTTCATCCACCGGGCCTTTCACGCCGTCCGCAATCTCTCCACCCGCGGCGGCCGCCCCACCGGGGCGGTTTACGGCTTTGCCGGCACCCTCCTGAAGCTCTTGCGGGATCAGGCTCCCGCGGCTTTGGCCGTGGTCTTCGACAGCCCGGAACACGGCCGCCGTCATGATATCTACCCGGACTACAAGATCAATCGCGCCCCCTTGGATGAAGATTTGAAGAGCCAGCTCCCGGACACCCGCCGTCTGGTCGAGGCTTTGGGACTGTTCAGCCTGGAGAGGCCCGGCTTTGAAGCCGACGACCTCATCGCCGCGGCCGCCAGGACCTTCACGGCCCAAGGGCTGGAAGTGGTCATAGTCTCGAGCGACAAGGACTTTTACCAGCTTCTGAGCGAGCGGGTCTCCATGTATGACCCGGCTCCGAAAAAAGATTCGGCCCTGACCCTGGCGGCCTTCCGAGAGCGTTTCGGCCTCGAACCGTCGGCTTTTCTGGATGTGCAGGCCCTCATGGGCGATTCCAGCGACAACATCCCCGGCGTGCCCCAGGTGGGGGAGAAGACGGCCGTGAAGCTGATCAGCCGTTTCGGTTCCCTGGACAGCCTCTACGCCCGCCTGGAGGAAGTGACGCCGGAAAAACTCAAGGCCGCCCTGGCCGCCCACCGCGAAACGGCCTATCTCTCCCGGGAACTGGCCTCCCTGGGGCAGGGCGCGGCCTTTGATTTCGAGGTCGGGGCGCTCCGGCCCCGTCCGCCTGACCAAGGTCTCCTGACCGCCCTCTTAAACGAACTGGAATTCACGCGCCTCTTACGGGAATTGCCGGCGTTTTACCCCGCCTCCGAGTCTCCGGCCCGGCCCAAGGCGCCGCCCGTAACCTACGAGAACTATGTGCTGGTGGACGGGCCCGACTCCTGGAAGGCCTTGGAATCGGCCTTGGCCGAAGCCGTCGCCCTGGCCGTGGACCTGGAGACCGACAGCCTGAACCCGACCCGGGCCGCCTTGGTCGGCCTGTCGCTCTGCGCCGAACCGGGCCGCGCCTTCTATATTCCCGTGGGACACCGAACCCTGGGCGCCGCCAACCAGCCCCTGGCCCTGGAAAGAATAGGTCCCTGGCTCACCGCCGCCACGCCGCCCAAAATAGGTCAAAACGCCAAGTTCGACTGGCTGGTCCTGGCCCGGCACGGCCTGGACCTGCCGCCGCCGGCCGACGATCCCATGCTGGCCTCCTACCTCCTGGACCCCGAAGCCCGGCACGGCCTGGACTACCTCAGCCGGCGTCATTTGGGGCACGCGCCCATAGCCTACAAGGATCTACTGCCGGATGCCAAGAAGAATTTCAGCGACCTCAGCCCGGAAGAGGCCCGCGACTACGCGGCCGAGGACGCCGACCTGACCTTCCGCCTGGCCGGCCTTTTGAGAGCCCGCCTGAAGGAGAATCCGGCCCTGGCCGCCCTTTATGAAGAGATGGAACTGCCCTTGGAAGCCCTCTTGGCCAACATGGAGGGCGCGGGAATTCTCCTTGACGTCCCGGCCTTGGAGAGATTGTCGCGGGAACTGGGCGGACAACTCACGGTAATGGAGAAAAAAATTTTCAACCTGGCCGGCCGCCCCTTCAACATCGCCTCGCCCAAACAGTTGGCCGAAGTGCTCTTCAAGGAACAAGGCCTGACCCCCT
>JAITUX010000127.1 GCA_031286085.1 Candidatus Adiutrix sp.
CCCGACCGCTGCCCCGGCGACGTCGAGGCCGAAGCCAGGTTCAAGGAGGCGGCCGAGGCCTACGAGGTTTTGAACGACCCTGAGAAACGCCGGCTTTACGACCAATACGGCCACGAAGGCTTGAACCGGGCCGGTTTCGGGGGCGGCTTCCAGGATTTCGGCGACATCTTTTCCGCCTTCGGCGGCATTTTTCAGGATCTGTTCAGCACCGCCGGCCAGTCGCCCAACCGCCCCCGCCGGGGCCGGGACATGGCCTACGAGGCGGTCATTGAATTCACCGCGGCCTTCACCGGCACACCCCTGGAAATAAAGATACCCCGGGAAGAAAACTGCCCGGCCTGCGACGGCAGCGGCTCCCGGACCAAACGCCGCGCCCCCTGCCGGGAATGCGGCGGAACCGGCCAGATTTACCAGGGCCGGGGCTTCATCCGCATGGCCTCCACCTGCCCCGCCTGCCGGGGGGCCGGCACCTACGCCGCCGACCCCTGCGGCGATTGCCAGGGCCGGGGCCGTATCAAACGCACCCGGACCATGTCCGTAAAAATCCCGGCCGGGGTGGATACCGGCTCCCGGCTGCGCCTTTCGGGGGAGGGCGAGGCCGGCTGGAACGGCGGCCCGCCGGGCGACTTGTACGTGGAAATAATCGTCCGGCATCATGAATTTTTCAGCCGGGAACACAACCATGTGCTTTTGGAGCGGAAAATAGACATGGTCGCCGCGGCCCTGGGCGCGGAAATCGAGGTGCCCACCGTGACGGGCGAGACCCGGACCCTCATGATTCCGGCCGGGATTCAGAACGGCAAGCTGATGCGCCTGCCCGGCCTGGGCTTCAAAAATCCCTCCGGCGGGGTTCCCGGCGATCTCATCGTCTCTTTCAGCGTCGAGATTCCGGTGGATCTCACCGAGCGGCAGGAAGAACTATTGCGGGAATTCGCGGCCCTGGAGGCGGAGAAGAAGGGCGAATCGACCCTGAGCCGCCTGGCCAAAAAAGCCCGGCGCAAGCTCAAAGGCGCCCTGGCCTGAACCGCCGGCCTCCGCGCCGGCTAGGGGGTCCGGGGCCGGGGCTCCAGGAAACAGACCCTACTCTCCAGCCCCGGGTCCAGGAGGGCCTCGTATTCCCTTTGCCGGTCGGGTGAGAAGAGCAGGTAGGCGGCCAGGCCCGGCTCGCCTGTTTTCATGTCCTCCTCCGGCCGGCCGGGGTGGAAGCAAAGTTCCACGGCCGGGTGGCGGGCCGGGACCAGCACCCGGCCGAGGTGGCGGCCATAGAGGCGGGTGCCGTGGAGGATGCTGTAGAAGTATGTTTCGCTCTTCTCGGAGTGGAAGAGGCCGCAGGTTTTCAGCACCAGGAACTTGATTAGACCGCCGTTGACGAGGGCCGGCCCCAGGCCGGCCCCGGCCCGGGTCGCCCTTAAGTCTTCATTGACGCTCCTCAAACGGTTCAGGCCGTAGTCCCGCTTAATTTTCAAGGCTTCCTCGAACAATAGGGGGATCATGTGCGCGTGCCGGTGGGAATCCAGGTGGGCCGGCGAAAGGCCCTTGGCCAGGGCCAACTCCACCTGGGCCCGCATTTCGGCCGCGACCTGGGCCCGCAGGTCTTCGGGGCGGAGGAGGGAGAGGAGGAGGAGGCTGACAAAGCCGTGTTTCAAGCGGCCGGCCGAATCGGTCAAGAGGGGCACCCGGGCCGGCGGGGCCGCCGGCTTCTGGCCCATCTGGGCGGTCAGGTTGAGATGAAGGCCCACTTCAAGGCCCGGGCGGGCGCGGGCCAGGGCCAGGGCCTCCTCGGCGTGGGCCGCGTTTATGATAAGGCTGGCCGAATTGAGCCGGCCCTGATCATAAGCGGCGGCGACGGCCCGGTTCACCCCGGGGCTGACCCCGAAGTCGTCCGCGTTGACTATGAGGCGGGGCCGCCGGGCCGCCGGCGCGTTCACGGCCGCCCGTCCGGCGCGGCCGGGTTTTCTTCCGCCCCGGCCTGGCCGCTTCGGGTTTCCTCGGCGGTGATGAAATCGGCCAGGTAGGGGGGCCGCTTCTTGGTCTCCAGGTGGATCTTGGCGATATAGGCCCCCATGATGGCCAGGGCGATGAGGTTGCTGGCCCCCATGATGAGGGTGACCAGGACGATGGTGGCGAAGCCGGGGGTGGGATTGTTCAGGACATACCTTTCCGCCACCACCTGGAGGCCCAGGATGACGGCGAAGACGGTGGTCAGACCGGCCAGCCAGAGGGAGAGGAAGAGGGGCTTGACCGAAAACTGGAGTATGCTGTTCATAGCCAGGCCCAGGCTTTTGAAGAAGCCGTACTTGGATTCGCCGGCCAGGCGCGGGGGGGCGGAAAACTCCAGGACGGCGGCCTGGTCCAGGGGCACGCCCCAGGCCAACAAGCCCCGGAACAGGTAATCCCGTTCATTGAAGGATTTTAAGAATTTTACATATTTGGCCCCCAGGAGCCGGAAGTCCGGCGCGCCTTCGGGCAAGGGCCTTTCCGAGAGGAAATTGAGGAGGCGGTAAAAAAGGCGGGAACCCCAGCGGCGCCAGGCCGAGGCCCCGGCGCGCCCCCGGCGCCGGGTCAGCACCAGATCCTGGCCGCCACGCCACAGTTCCACCATGGCCCGCACCAGTTCCGGCGGGTGCTGCAGGTCGGCGTCCAGAAAGACCACGGCCTCGCCCGAAGCGTAATCCAGCCCGGCGGCCATGGCCGTCTCATGGCCGAAATTGCGCCACAGGCGGACAATCTTGACCTCGGGGTCCGCGGCCTGCAGGGCCAGGCAGTT
>JAITUX010000156.1 GCA_031286085.1 Candidatus Adiutrix sp.
TACAACTCGGCCCTGCGTTATTATGAGAAACGCCGCAGCTGCGGCGACCGGCTCTGCCTGGTCATACTTTCCGACGACGGGATGCTGGATTTGGTGCCTCTCCTGAAGCCCAAGATCAAGCGCGACCACATTGACAAACTGATGATCCGGCTCATGAACATAACCAGCCAGGCGGAAATGGATTTGGACCAGTATTTCGACTGCCTGTTTGAATTGAGGCAGTATGAGTTCTGCCTCCCGGAAGATGTGCGGACCATGATTGAGGAGGGCCTGGAAAAAGCCCTGGAGCCCCTGGACGGTTATTTCAGGATCGATCCCCTGTCCCGGGTGGCCATGTCGGGCCTGGAACTCCTGACCCACGACCCGGACACGGGCGAGTCTTTTTTCATGGAGGGGAAGGAAGCTGAAGTCCGGCGGGCGGGCGGAACGGGCCCTAGATCCCGGTGATTGGGGCCGCATTTTCGACGCCCCGATCCGGCCGCCGGCCGCCTCCGTCCGGCCGGGCGGCCTCCCGGGGGCCGAAGGCCCCCCGCCGCCCGGGGCGGGCACGGCCGGAGAACTGGCCGCCCGCCTGACCCGCCTGACCCCGGCCGAAGCCGAGACCCTGGTGGCCTTCGGTTGCCTGTGGCTGGACGACCGCCCCTGCCTGGACCCCGCCAGACCCCTGGCCGGCCACCGTAATTTCCGCTTCAATCCGCCGGCCTATGGCCCGGCGCGTTTCTATGAGGCCGACCCCGGCCGCATCGTCCACGAAGACGACGACCTTTTGGTTTACCACAAGGAAGCCGGCCGCCCCTCCCAGGCCGTGCCCTATGACGCCCACAACAACGTGCTGGCGGCCCTGGGCCGGCTTCTGGCCAAACGCGGCGGTCCGGCCCGCCTCTGGCTGCCCCACCGCCTGGACGCCGAAACCTCGGGGCTCCTTCTGCTGGCCAAGAACCAGTCCGCGGCCGGAATCCTGGGCCGTTCCTTCCAGGCCGGCCTGGTGGGCAAGGCCTACCTGGCCCTGGGCCTGGGCCCGCGGCCGGAGCGGGAAGCCTTTCAGGTCGAGGCGGCCATCGCCAAGGAGGGCCCGCGCTACGTGGCCCGGGCCGGCGGGCCCGGCCGGGCCGCCAGGACTAATTTCACCGTGCTGGCGCAAAGGGCTTTCGAGGCCGGCGGCCCGGAAATGAACGAAGTTCTCTTCCGGGCCGAACCCCTGACCGGCCGCACCCACCAGATCCGCCTGCACCTGGCCTGGGCCGGCTGGCCTATACGCGGCGACCGTTTTTACGGCCGGGCCGAGGAGGAGGCGGCCCGGCCGGCCCCGCGCCTCATGCTGGCCGCGACCAGCCTCAGCCTGGACCACCCCGGACGGCCCGGCCGGCTGGAAATAAACTTGCCCGCGCCCTGACCGCGCCGCCGGATGTCCGGGCGGGAGCCAAAAGAAGACCGGCTATTCCCGGTGGCCCCAGCGGCCCACCAGGGCCACGAAACGGCAGTCGCCCAGGGTGCGGCGGTCGGCCGGCCGGCCCGGGCCGGCCTTGGTGATGAGGGTCAGCTTCTGCAGGGCGGTGGTGGGGCCCACGGGTATGACCAGCCGGCCCCCGGGCCCCAATTGCTCCAGGAGGGGCCGGGGCACCCGGGGCCCGCCGGCGGCCACTATTACGGCGTCAAAAGGCGCCATTTCCGGCCAGCCCCCGGTGCCGTCGTCCAGTTTCAAATGAATGTTGCCCTGGCCCAGGCGGGCCAGGTTGTCGCGGCCCTTCCTGAACAGGGGCTCCAGACGCTCGACGGCGAAAACCTCCCCGGCCAGGTCGGCCAAGAGGGCCGTCTGGTAGCCTGAACCGAAGCCTATTTCCAAGACCCGGTCGGTGGGGGCCAGTTCCAGGGCCTCAATCATCAGGGCCACTATATAGGGCTGGGAAATGGTCTGGCCGCGGCCTATGGGCAGGGGGGTATCGGAATAGGACTGGACGGCCTGGGCCTCATCGACGAAAAAATGGCGGGGCACCCGGCGCATGGCCTCCAAAAGGCGGGGGTCGGCCAGACCCCGGCCCTTTATCTGGCGGTCCACCATATTGCGGCGGGCTATATGGTAGTCCTCCGGGTTCCAGCGGCGTTCGGCGGCGGATTCTTTCATGGCCGCTTCGGGGCCGGCAGGGCCGGCGCCGGGCCGGCCGGCGCCCGCCGGCCCGACCCGGTCAGGGGGCGGTTGAAGGACAGGGCCGCCCCGGCCGCCCGCCCGGCCCGGGCGCTCTCCGGGCAGTGGCGGCGGCGGCCCCGGCGGCCCCCGGCCCGGGTCACCCGGGGGTGGCGGCGGCAGTAGAAAGCCTCCAAGGCCCGGTCCTTGACTGGAACCAGGGCCGAAAAGCCCCCCGAAACCCCGGCTTCTTCGGCCGCCCCCGCTTCCAGCTTGCTGTCGAAACCCGCGAGGAGGCCGTTGATGAAACTGTGGCGGGCGGCCAGGCCGCCCCCGGGATGCCGGGCCAGGTAGTCCCGCCACAGGGTTTCCGAACGCTCCAGCAGAAAGTTTACGATATGCTCGGACAGGCGGACGTTTTCCGGCCGGCCCAGGACCTCCAGATCCAGGCTCTCCCGGTCGGTCCTGGGGTCGTAGCCGGGCACGAAGATGGTCTTGACGAAGAAATGGCGGCCCAGGATGTGGCTGATGAGGGCCAGGCGGCGGTCCAGGCGGCGGACGGCCAGGGGGATGCGGAGACATTCCAGGGGCTGGTCCGCCCCGGCCTCGGCCATATCCAGGTTGTGGCGGGCCAGGAGGCGGGCGGCGGCGTTCATGGCCGCCTGGGCCTCGGCGGCCACCGGGGACCCGGCCAGGGCCAAAAGCTTACGCACCTTCTCCAGCACCCGCCGGCCCCGGTCCGGCAGGTCCCCGCCCTCTCCGGCCGGCCAGGGCCGGGGGCAGGCGCCGCGAAGATCCACGGCCGCCTTAAGATAAAAAGTATCCACCCCCAGGCGGGTCCCCAGGGCCTGGAAGGCCTGGCCGTGGGGCCGCTGGCCCCGCCGAACCTCCGCCGGGGTCAGGTCGCCCACCAGTTGATGGACGGCCTCGTGGGCCAGGATGCCCAGCACCGCCGGCCAGGGCTGCCCGGTGAGGAGATCCTCGCTCAGAACCAGGCGGCGCTCCCGCTCCAGCCAGCGGCCCCATATGAGGGCGGATTTCATGAGCCCCAGGCTCACCGGCGGAACCGAAAGGCCGTGCCGCCACAGGAGGTGGTCGTAGGCCCGGCGCAACTGTCTGAGCCAGGCCCCCTTGAAGGCCGCCGGCCAGCCCTGGCCGGGCATCAGTCCCACCAGCGGAAGGGAGAGAAATCGGTCTCCCGATCATAGAAATCGCAGTTCTCGGCCCGCTTGACCATGTTCACCAGGGGGACGATGAGGGGCAAAAGCAGGATTTCCGCCCCGACCTTGAAGACGTAGTTGGACCAGACCAGGCGCCGCCAGGCCTCCCAGTCTATGACCCCCAGGAAGGCGATGGAGGCGAAGATGAGGGTGTCGAAAATCTGCCCCGCGGCGGTGGAGCCTATGAGGCGCAGGCTTAAGCGGCGGCCCCCGGTTTTGATTTTGAGTTTGGCCAGGATATAGGCGTTGATGAATTCGCCGGTGAAATAGGCCGCCAGGCTGGCCAAGACCAGGCGGGGCCAAAGGCCCAGGACGGCCTCCCAGGCTTCGGCCCCCTCCCAGCCTTCGGCCGGGTCCAGGCGGCCGACCGCGGCCAGGGCCGCGGCGGAGAGGGCCAGGGCCAGAAAACCCGTCCAGATGACCCGGCGGCCGCGGCGGAAGCCGTAAACCTCGGTCAAAACGTCGTTCAATATATAGGTGAAGGGGAAGACCAGGGTGCCGGCGTCGAACTGGAAGACCCCGCCCAGGCTGACCAAGCGGGTGGAACAGGTGTTGGAGATTATAAGGAGGGTGGCGAAAAGGGCGGTGATGAGGTCCAGATACTTGAAGGGCCGCGGTCCGGTCATGGTCGGCGCTCTCCTGGATTTTGATTTTTCTGAAATTTCGATTATAGCACGACCGGCCCGGTCCGCGCCAGCCCGGCCGCGAATCGCGGCGTTTGTAAAATTTTCCTATAAAGTTCTTGACAAGGGGGGTAGAGGTTGTTATATTCGGCAATTACCCGCCCTTGGAAGGGGGTGGAGGAGATCTTTGAAAACTGAACAGCGGAAGACAGGCGAGCGTAATGATTTG
>JAITUX010000201.1 GCA_031286085.1 Candidatus Adiutrix sp.
GGAACGAACCGTGGCCGAGGGTGGCTGAAGACCCAAAAGGTAAAGGGCGGACACGCTTTTGCCGGAGCCGCTCTCACCGACCAGGCCCACTATTTCTCCGGCCGCAAGCCTAAGGGAAAAATCGCGTACAGCCGGTTTGGCCCCTCCTTCAAAGTCGAGGCTTAGGTTTTCCAGCTCTAAGAGGGGGCGGGAACTCGGCTCGGCACAAATCATTTAGCGCATTATGCCAGGAAAGTCAGGTTTTAACAAGCAAAAAACATTCGCGCTCCTCATCATCCGACGGGCCTGGGGTCTTGGGCCTGGCCCCGAAGGCTGGCCGGCCCGGCGGCGGCGATCAGAACCGGAACGAGCCGGCCGATAAGCTCGGGCGAGCCGTCGAAGTGTACCAGCTTGAAGTTGCGGGCCCGGCCGGTCACTTGGCCCGGCCGACGGCCCGAGCGCTCCACCAGCACTTCCAGCACCTGGCCGATATGGGCCTTGTTCCTGTCCAGGCTGATGGCCTTCTGACGGGCCTGGAGCCGGGCCAGACGGCTGGCTTTCTCCTCTTCCGGTATTTTGTCGGGGAAACCGGCCGAGGCCACGCCCGGACGGTCGCTGTATTTGAAGGAGAACATGGCGTCGAAATTCACAGTTTCCACCAGGTCCAGGGTGGCCTCGAAATCAGCCTCGGTTTCACCGGGGAAGCCCACGATGACGTCGGTGGAGAGAGCCAAGGCGGGCCGGGCCCGGCGCAGAGCCCGGACCAGGGTTAAATATTGCTCCCGGCTGTAACCCCGCCGCATGGCTTTAAGAACGGCCTCGGAACCTGATTGGACCGGGAGATGCAGACTGTCGCCCAGGGCCGGCAGGCGGGCGTATAGTTCAATGAGCTCCGGAGAAAAATCCTTGGGATGGGAGGTGACGAAGCGCAGGCGTTCCACCCCCAAGTCGGCCACGGCCTTCAATAACTCCGGAAAACCGGGAGCGCCGGCCAAGCCTCGGCCGTAGGCGTTGACGTTCTGGCCCAAAAGGGTTATATCGCGGGCTCCGCCGGCCACCAGGGCCGCCGCTTCCTCCAGAATCTCCCCGGCCGGCCGGCTCAGTTCCGGCCCGCGCAGGTAGGGCACCACGCAATAGGCGCAATAGTTGTCGCAGCCCTGCATTATGGTGAGCCCGGCCGTCAGGGTCGCGGCCCGAGGGGCCTTAAGGTCGCTTCCCCTTTTGGACAGGGACTCCAGGTTGGCCCGGCTCCAGGCCGGCTGCCGGCCCGGGCCGGTCAGGGCCCGCCTGAAACCTCCCCGGGTGGCCCTCATTTCCTCCAGGAGGTCCGGCAGCAAAGGCACCTGCTGGGGGCCGGCCACCAAATCCAGCCAAGGCGTCCGGTCCAAGAGGGCTTGGCCTTCCTGTTCGGCTACGCAGCCGCCCACAGCCACAATCAAAGACGGCTTCCGCCTTTTCAGGGCGCGCACTTCCTCCAGATGGTTAAGAACACGCCGGGCCGCCCTGGCGCGGACGGAACAGGTGTTGAAGAAGATGAAATCGGCCTCTTCACGGGTGGCGGCGGATTGCCAGCCCCGGGCGGCCAAGAGTTCACCCAGGCGGCCGGAGTCATACTCATTCATCTGGCAGCCGAAGGTGACTATGAAGGCGCGGCGGGTTCCGGCTCCGGTCATGGTTTCGAATTCGCGCCCCTTTCCGGGCCCACCAAAAAGGGCCGCCAGAAGGGGTTAAGGGCCAGCCTGGTGACCCCGGCCGTCAGGGCCAGGGCCAGGGCCAGGCGGAGGACTAGAAAGCACCATAAGGAGCCGCCCAGGGCCCACATCAAGAGGGTGTCTTCCAACATGGAATGAAAGAAGCACATGAACATCACCGAGCCGAATATATCCCGGGCGGCCAGGTGGCCGGAACGGCTCTCGGCCACGATAAGCCCGCCTCCGTAGCCCAGGCCCACCATGCAGCCTATGATCGTCACCATCATGGCCGAGTCGCTGACTCCGGCCAGCTTGAGGGGCGGCCCCATCGCTTTCATCAGCAGCCTGGTCAGGTTGAAAAACTTGCAAGCCTCCATAAGCAGGAGCAGGGCTTCAATGAGCAGCAGGATTAAAAAAAGCTGCTTCAGGGTCAGCCAGACCCAGATCCCCCAAGGGGGAACCGGCTCGCTGACCATGTTCACGAATTCTTTAATCTGGGCCGGCTCCGCGCCCCAGCCGGTGAGGCCGGCCGCCTTGTGGATCAAAAAACCCCAGAGGAAACCCGCAAAAATGCGGAAAACCGACACCCGCCAGAAGGACAGGCCGGTTCCCCGGCAAATCTGTCCTTCCACCAGAAGTGAGTGAGCCAAAAGGCACATGCCTCCTAGGACGGTCATCTGGGCCAGGGTCAGGGCCGGGTCCAAGAGGGGGGCCAGGGCCAGGTAAACGCTGATGGACACGTAGAGGTTGGCGACCAGGCCGGAAATCCAGACCAAGGCCGTCTCCGGGGGCAGGCCCACCAGGGACATGGCCGGCTCGAAAACCCGGGCCGCGGGCCCCACCAGGTCGAAATAAAGCAACAGCCTGATGGCGATGAGGGCCGGGATCATGAGCTTGACCACAAAGGTCCAGGCCGAAAACCCCCGTTTAAGGGTCGCCCGGCTATTGTCCAGAACCTCGGCCCAGGTTGGATGGCGTTTCATAAAAACCTGCCGCCGGTCGCCTGTTAAGGCCGGGCATGAAAAGGCCACGGCGGGGCCGTGGCCGGGGGAGGGCGGGGTTAAGGGGATACGGATACCGGGGTCAAGCCTTGGCCGGGGCCTCTTTGGGAGCCTTGGCCTTGGCGCCGGTCCGGGACTCCTTGGGGGTCTCCGGGGCGGTCTTGGCCTCCGGGGCGGACCCGGCGGCGGCGGCCTCCTTGGGCGCGGCTTCGCCTTTCCGGCCTGTGTAATCGGTCACATACCAGCCGCTGCCCTTGAGCTGAAAGCTGTTCATACTCATGAGCTTGGCCAGCCGGCCGCCGCAGGCGGGGCATTTCCGCAAGGGGGGCTCGGAAAATTTCTGCATTATCTCGGTGGTTTCACCACATTTTTGGCACTGATACTCATAGATTGGCATATCAAGACCACCTCCGGTTTTTCAATCGTCATCTACTATAATCACTTCCTGTCAAAAGTCAACCGGGAAGGTCCCCGGAGCCTTGTGAACCATGCCGAATTGCCTTCAATTAAGGCCAGAACACCTCCAACATTGAACAGGAGAGGCCGGAGCCGATGCCCATGAGGGCCAGGCGGGCGCCTGGCGGAATAAGGCCCCGTTCCCGGGCCAAATCCAAGGTGAAGGGTATGGCCACAGGCCCGATATTGCCGTAATCCGGATAAGTCTTGACCAGGGTCGTTTCGTCCAGTCCTAGGGCCTGGCAGAGCTTCCTGGTATTGGCCGCGCTGACCTGGTGGCTTATGAGGCGGGTGAAGCCGGCCGGGGTCCAGCCCAGGTCGGCCGCGCCCTGGTCAAAGGTGGCCTTGGCCAGGGCCACGCCGGCGGTTAAGAGGGCCGGGGAATCCGTTTCCATGCCATCCTCATCGCCCCGGCAGAGATCGTTGGCCCGGGCGTCGGTGCGGCTTACGGCCCCCACCAGGCGGGGAGCCCCGGGGTGATCACGTTCCCGGCCCAGAATCAGGGCCGCGCCGCCGGAACCCAAGGTCAGGGTGGCGAAATGGCGGAAAAACACGGCCCGGTCCGCGACCTCCCGCAGACGGGCCAGGGTGGCCTCCAGGATGGGCCGGCTGTTTTCCCCGGCCACCACCAGGGCGTGTCCGGCCAGACCCCTTTCCAGAGCCAGGGCGGCCAGTTCCAGGCCGTCGATGAATCCCAGGCAGGCGCTGCCTATGTCCAGGCTCTTTACCTGGCCGCCCAGGCCCAGGCGGCTCTGGACAATGGAAGCGGTGGATGGTTCGATATGGTCGCGGCTCACTGAAGTGGAATAGAGGATATCCAGATGGCCGCGGTCGAAGCCCGTTTGGGTCAACAGCTTTTCCGCGGCCCGGACGGCCGCCTGGCTGGGCTTGAAGTCCGGGGGATACAGGCGCCGCCGAAGTATGCCCGTCAGGGAAGCCAAAAGCCCCCGGGGCAGCCTGAGACGCTCATAGACCGGCTCCAGGCGCTCCTCGATGGTCTCGGAGGAGAGAATCTCCGGGGCCTCGTCACGGGCCAGGCCCACGATGACCACGTCGCTGAATTTTACCGGTCTCATGTGAAAACAGCCGCTGGGAGGTTTGGGCCCCGGCGGACCGGGGACGACGTAATTATAGCATTTCCCCGCCGGAATGTGTTATCATGGAGAAAAATCATTCCAAAGGCGTAACCGGCATCAAAAGCCGGCCGCCTCCAGCGTCGGGAAAGGCAATCCATGAGCAATTTCGAATACCGGAAGACCAAAATAGTGGCCACCCTGGGCCCCGCTTCGTCCAGCCCCAAAAAACTGGCCGCGCTGATCAAGGCCGGCCTGAAT
>JAITUX010000242.1 GCA_031286085.1 Candidatus Adiutrix sp.
CCCGCCCGGCGGCGCAGTAGAGCCAGAAGCCGCTTGGGCTCCAGGCCGGGATTCAATAGCGGCGCCAAGCCGGATACCCGGCGCCGTTTCAGGGCCAAGGCGCCGTACCAGGCGTGCGAACCCTGAACGGCGACCATATCGAAAATGTCTTGCGCGGCCAGCCATTCCACAAAGGCCTTGGTGCGCAGGGGGCGGTCATCCCTCACGGCCAGGAGGGCGGCCAGGGGCGGACGCCCCGCGCTTCCGGCGCCGCCTTCCTCCGGCCAGAGGCCCTGGGCCAGGGCCCGCCGAAGCAGAAGTTCCGAAGAGACCACGTCGTTGACCGAAAAGAGGTCCAGAAAATCAAGGGGGCCGGAGACGTCGAAACGCCGGAAAGCGGGCCAGGCTTCGGCCTCGGCGGTTGGAAGGGCCTCCGCCTTTTCCGCCGCCCCGCCGCCTTCCCGGCGCCGCAGATCCGAAGCTATCCTTTGCGCCAGCCGCCGGGCCGCCGCCGCCGGCGGGGAAAAATCCTCCTCCAGCCTGTGCGGCCGGCCGCCTCCTTTCTCCGCCCCCAGCCCGAACCGCTCAAAACCCGCATCGGCCACCAGGTAAACCTCCCGCCCCTCTCCGGCGCCGAGGGCCAGGGTGGCCGCGATTTCCTCCGGGCTTTCGCCCATGCTCTCCTGGTGGTCCGGCCGGCTGTTGGTCAGGGCCACAACCCCCGGGGCCAGCATTTCTCCCGCCGCGACGATGGTTTCCGGCGTGAGGGCCATGCACTCCAACACCAGGGCCTCGGCCTTAAGGCCGGCGGCCTCGCGGATGACGCGCCCGTACTCCCCCACCCTGGCCGGGCCGAAACGCCGGAAAAGCCGCGTACTCCCGTCCGGCCAAAGGCTTTCCGGGGCCTCGCCGGTGGTGCGGCCGTAAACCCTGAGCCCCAACCCCCGAAGCTCGGCCACCAGGGCCCGCACCGTTCCGCTCTTGCCCCGGGTGCCGAAAACGTGCAGCCGCAGCGGAATCTTCGCCCGCCGCCTGGCCAGAGCGTATTTTTCCCAGGCCAGCCAGGCACATACAAGCAGCAGCGGAACCACAAAAAGCATGGAACGCTCCGGCCCGGCCGGCCGCGGCGCCTCGGGCCGGCTGACGAATTGTTTTCAAACGGTCAAACGGCAAAACGCTCCCGAGCCCGGCGTTTAAAAGGCCGGTCCGGCCGGACCCTTTAATCGCTTGAGGCTCGAGAGCATTTTTCGCTCCTGGCCGGCGTCAAGCCGCCGGCGCCTTAAATGGCCGCTCCGCTCTAGTAGGCGCTGACCTGGCTGTCCAGGCGGGTGTCGGCCCCCCCGTAGCGCGTGCCGGTCTCCGTATCGACCATGATCATGAGGCAGTATCCGGGCGTACCGACACGGTAGACCTGGGAGGCCGGCACCAGGTCATAGCCCATCTTGACTAGCTTTTCGCCGGTGCCGTCCACATCGCGGATTTCAGGCTCCACCTGGAGCCTGGTGCCGGCGGTGTAGTGGCGCATGTCGCCATAGAGGTGCCTGGGCGCGGAGACGGCGGCCTGGGGGTTCATTTTCCAGACCAAGGCGTTCATGAGGGACTGGAAGACGGCCGGCTGGGTGGAATCGGCGCCGGACCCGCCCACCAGCAGGGCCACCTTGCCGTCTTTCAGGAACATGCCCGGGCAGAGGGTCCAGCGGTTGCGGGCGCCCGGCTTGAGGGCCAGGTTGCTGGGCTTTTCGGTCCAGTGGGAGATTTCCAGGTCGTCCCAGTTGGCGGCGTTGTTGCCGATGACCCCGGTATCGCCCAGGATGTCGTGGCCGCCGAAATAGGTGCCGAGGGTATGGGTGAAGCTGACCGCGTTGCCGTCCTTGTCAATGACGTTGACATGGGTGGTCTGGCCGGGGTACTCGGGGAAGCGGGCCTTGTCGGCCATGGCCACCCGCTTGTAGGGCAGGGGTTCCGGGGGCGTGTATTCGGAAGTCTTCGCCTGGCCCGGAATGGGGAACTTGGGTTTCTGGCCGGTCACGGCGTAGGGGTCGCCGGGCTGGACCTTGCCGGGCGCGGCCGCGCCGGGCTTGATGCGCTTGAATTGGGAAGCGATGTAGGCGTCGTCCAGGGTGAGCTGGCCGGGGGCGTTGGCGAACTCGGGGTCTCCGCCCCACTGGTAGGAATCGGCATGGGCCAGGCGCTCGATTTCGGTCATCATGTTGACATATTCGGCGCTGTGCAGGGTGTACTTGCTCCAGTCCACCTTTTCCGCCAGCTTGAGCATCTGCATCCAGGTCATGGAAGAGGCCGGGGGCTGCATGCCGTAGACTTCATAGCCCTGGAAGGTCATCTTGAGGGGTTCCTTCCACTGCAGCTTGTAGGCGGCCAGGTCCTCCATGGTCCAGTAGCCGCCCTCCTTCCGCACGTAATCGACCATCTTTTTGGCTATGGAGCCGGTGTAGAAGGCCTGGACCCCTTCCCTGGCCACGATGCGGTAGGTTTCGGCCAGATCGGGGTTCTTCACCAGCTCGCCGGTCTTGGGCCAGGTGCCGTCAGGCGCGAACACCCGGGCCAGGTTGGGGAAGATCAGGGGCACGTCGGGGAAGGTCAGCTTCCAGGTTTCGGCGTGGTGTTCGGTCAAAGGGTAGCCGTTCTCCAGGTAGTGAAGGGCCGGCTCCACCACCTGGGCGAAGCTCATGGTGCCGTACTTCTCCAGCACGGCCGCATAGCCGGCTATGGTGCCGCCTATGGTCATGGACAGGATGCCCTCCAGCATCTTGGCGCGGTCTTCCTTGCCGTCGGTCTTGTAGAACTCGGCCTTGAAGCCCAGCGGGGTCATGCTGCCGGCGTCCAGGGTGGTCACCTGGCCGGCTTTGGCGTCATAAAGCACGAAAAAGGCCGCGCCCATGGGGCCGCACATGGAAGGGTCCACCACGTTGAGCATCAGGGCCGTGGCCACGGCGGCGTCAAAAGCGTTGCCGCCCTTCTTCAGGATTTCCAGCCCGGCCTGGGTGGCCAAAGGCGAGGTGGCCGTAACCATGCCGTTCATGGCCGTGACCGTCTGGCGTTGCGGGTACTTCTGGTAATACTTGAATTCCATGTCCGCCAGCAGCGGCTGGGCGACCAAAAGGACCAAGAGCGCCGCGAGGGAGACGAAAGATTTGCGAAGCGTCTTCATGTTTTCTGCCTTTCCCGTAAAGGTTGACTTTCGATGACCCAAGGGTCGGCCTGTTTTTCCCGACCCTTGGCGCGGGAGCGGTCCGCGGTTCGACCGCCGCTTGAAAACGACAGGCCGGCCTTGTGGCCGGCCCGCCCGTCAGAGGCCCCCGCCCTTCGCCGCCTGGCTGGCCGGGTTGAGCAGTTCGCCCACCGGCGTCCGGCAAGCCTCCTCGTAGTCCGGAATGTCGTCCACGGAAATGGGCTTGTCCGGGTTGAGTTCGGTATAGGCCGCCATGAGGGCCTGCAGGCTGGCCAGATGCCGGGCCACGCGCACGCTCAGGGGCCAGCCCCTTTCGTCGAACGGCACGAAGGTCCGGCCCAGTTGGGCGGCCCGCACGTAAAACGCGTCCCGCCCCTCAATGATGAGCTTTTCATCGGTTATGCCGCGTATGCGCCCGGAGGTGGGGTTGGGGGTTTCCAGGAGCACGGTCCAGGCGGGGGTATGATCGCCCAGTTCGCGATAGGTCAGACCGCGGAACTTGGGCGGCGACATTTCCAGGCGGATGTCCACGCCCTGCATGTTCAGGTCAAGGGCGGCGATGGTCCCCAGGTCCGCGTTCTTTTCATGCACGCCCATGGCGTTGATGAACGGATATTCAGGCCAGGCCTCGTGCAGGTCGATGTTGAGGTCCACCTTTTCCTGGAGCACCATCCGGGTGATGGCGTAGGCCACCCGCTCGGTGAAGGTGCCCTCGGGGCGGCCGGGGAAGGCCCGGTTGATGTTGCGCACCTCTTCACCAGAGAGTTTCTGCCCGGTGAAGTAGTGGATGAAGACTTCCGGATCGGGCCAGAAGTGGATGGAATTGGTGCCCCTGGCCCCGCCCCGTATCTTGCGCACCCCGCCTTCGGCGTCCCGGAGGTGGATGAACTGCGGCGTGGCTTCCTGGGGGAAACTGTGGGTGTAGGCGCTGTTGTTGCACTGGGGGATGACTATGAGCCGGCCGGTCCGGGGCCGGGCCCGCTCCACCATGACCAGGCCGGCCATGGTGGCGTGCTCGTCCGGATGGATGCCGGCGGTGATGCTGACCGTGGCCCCGGGCCGGCCGGAGTCCAGAAAGAAGACCCGGCTGTCGCCCAAGGTGCCCTTGAGGGGCGGGAAATAGTCGCTCAGCCACTTGACCTCGGTCACCCCCGGGCCGGGAATGATGAGGTCGTACTCCCACATCCTGGAAAAGGAGATATAGCCCAGGATGATGGTCAGGGCCACCAGGGCGCTGACGGCCAGGGCCGTGAACATATGGAAACGGGCGGACATGGCGCGGCTCTACTTGATGGACAGAATGCGGAAAACAAAGGGATAGATCACGAAGAAGGCGATGACCTGCTCCCAGAAGTTCCTGCATTTGAACAGGTTATAGACCAGCACCAGCACGATGAAAAAGGCCAGGGCGTTGTAAGCCCACATGATCAGGTTGTACACGGTCATACCGGAACCCCCGCCGCCGCCGGCCGCTCAATAGGGGACGAACCAGGCGGCGAACTGTTTGGCGAAATACAGGACCACCAGGGCGTATATGGTGGCCGCGAAAAAAGGCACGAGGCAACGCTTGAAAATGGGCCCGTAGGCGGGCAGCTTGACCACATCCTGCGAGGAGAACCCGCCCAGGGCCGAGGGCGGCACGATCTGGCTCATGATGCAGAAAATGGAGATGCAGGAAACCACCACTATGGTGTTGCTGGTCAGGATGGCCAGGGCGAAGGGAACGCCCAGCACGGCCGCCGCGCCCAGGTGGGTGATGAGGCCGCCCAGGAGCGGAATGCCCAGCCCGAGGGCGACATAGAGCAGAACCGGGGACAGGCCGGAGATCTCGAAGGTGGTGATGACCAGAAGGCCCTTGACCCCGGTCAGGGTCATGATCTGCACCACGGCGCCCACCACGAAGAACACGGCCACCACCCCGAAGAGGCGGCCGCTCATGCAGCGGGAGGCGGCCAGAAAGATGTTGACCCTCTTGCCGGTGAACAGGCCCACCAGGGCCCCGATCATGAAGACCAGGGGCGAGACCAGGTCGGGCATGTGCCGGGGAAAGGCGCCGATGAGCCCGAAGATGACCACGATGCTCAGGATGGGCAGGTAGGGCTGAAGAAGGAAACGGCGTTCCGGCCTGGGCAGGAGGGCGGCGATCTCCCCCGGGGAAAGCGCCCTGAAGTGCTTGCGGCCCAGGTAGAATATGGCGAAGATGCCGGGCGGCACGGTAAGCACGGTCAGGATGGTGTTGAAGCCGTCAAAGGGCATGTTGATGCCGCTGGCGATGATCAGGGCCGGCAGGTTCACGGGCGGGGCGGCCGCGCCCAGGGTGGTGGTGATGGCCAGGATGGCCCCGGTCTCCAGCTTGGGCACGCCCACGGCCTGAAGGATCACGGCCACGATCACGCCGGTGCTGAGCACCCCGGCCGCCCCCACCCCGGTGACCATGCCGGGAAAGTAGAGCATGAGCAGGAGCAGCATGAACAAGAGGACGGGACGGGCGCGGAAGGCCGTGAGGATATCCCAGGCTATGGCCTCGAGGTCGCCGGATTCCTTCATGACCTGAAGCATGATCAGGGCCGTGAAGATGACCAGGTTGATATAGATGTAGAACATGGGGCCTTCAACGAGGTGTCTCCACGGCAACCCGAAGCCGCCGGCGGCGGCGCCGACGGCCGAGGAAACGAAGAGGTTGAAGGCCAGGGGGATGCGTTGCTTGAATTTCCACCCGATCAGCCCTATGGCCACGCAACTGGCGCACATGGCCGCCAGAACGACCAGGGCCGTCCGATACATGCTCTCATCATGCGCGAAGTCCATTACGGCACGCTCCACCAAAGCTTGGGCTGGAATCTACGGGGACCCTATTTCAGAAGGCTTTTCAGCACATCCGCGGTCTGGTTCAGTTTTTCGATGTCAACCAGGGGAATGCCGTTCTCCTGGGCGATCTTGGTGAAAAGGCCGTCCTGGTTGCCGTCTTGGTAGACGATGAGCATATCCATCTGGCCGGCGTAAGTGTTGATGATCTTGTTGGACATGTCGTCGCGGCGCCCGGAGCCCCCGATGTGCGCGCCGATGAGGCGGACCTTGTTGTCCTTGGCCGCCTTGATCAACTCGGCGCCGCGGGCCATTTCGG
>JAITUX010000076.1 GCA_031286085.1 Candidatus Adiutrix sp.
GCGGCCGGGCGGCCCGAAAAGGAGTCCCCATGATTGACATAACTCCCCTGGCCCGGGAAAACCTGACCGCGTTTCTGACCGGGAAAAAACTCCCCCTTAAGGTGCGCATCGCCCTTTCCTCCTGCGACGGGGTCGGGGAGCAGTTGATCCTGGTGCCGGGCCAGCCGGCGCCCGGCGACCTGAGCGTCGATTTCGGCCCCCTGACCCTGTCCATGAGCCGCGACCTCCACGCCCTGGTGGGCCGGGTCCGGGTCGATTTCCGGGACGAGGGCAGCGATTGCGGCTTTGTCGTCGAGTGCGAACGTCAGCCGGAGGACGGAGCCTGCGCCGACTGCACCGACTGCACCGTCTGTGCCTGACCGGCCCGCCAAGCCGGAAGAGAACCGGATCTACCGCACCGTGGCCGACCTGGCCCCGGAATTGTGGACGGATGTGGAAGCCCGGCCCCTGGCCGAGGCCGTCCGTTCGGCCGCGGCCCGTTTCGTTAAGGCGCGGCGCGTCGTCATCCCCTTCCTGGGCGGCGATTACCTGGTGGATTTCGAGACCCGGAGCGTCGTCGCCCCCTCCGGCCACCAGCCGGCGGGCTTCCAAAAAGGGCTGGTTCTTCTGACCTACCTGGCCAAGGCCCAGGATTTCGGCCTGGCCGGCCGGCAGGTCACCAGCCGGGACTTAAGCGGCGGGGAACTGTTCTTCAACGGCCCCCACGCCCTGTGCAAGGAGCCGGTCACGGCCAAGTTCGGGACCGACCCGGCCGGGTTCGCGGCCCGGGCCGGGCGGCTGGGCCTTGCGCCTGGGTCTCCGGCCGGCTCCGGGACCATGGTCTTCGGCCCGGTTCTGCCCCACCTGACCATGGGCTTGATCCTCCACCCGGCCGACGAGGAATTCCCGGCCGAACTCACCTATACCTTTGACGCCCACGCCCATCACCACCTGCCCCTGGACGGCCTCTGGGCCCTGGTCAACGTGCTGGCCGCGGAACTGGCCTCTTGAGGCCGGCCCGCCCCCGCCTTTGGCTGGACCAGGGTCCGGGCCGGACGGGCCTGCCTCTCTTTCTCCCCGGACCCGGCGACTCGGCCCTGGACGAAGCCTGGCGGCTTCTGGCTGAAGAACCCTGGCCCCCCTTCGGCTCGCTGTTCATGGAGAGCCAGACGGCCGGGCGGGGCCGGGGCGGGCGGCCCTGGATTTCGCCGGCCGGGCATGTCTATGCGGCCCTGCTTCTGCCTCCGGCCCCGCCTTTCGCCGGGCCGGGCGCGGCCCTGGCCTTGGCCTGGTTTCTGGCCGAAGCCCTGGCCGAGGGCGGCTGGGACCTTTTGATCAAATGGCCCAACGACCTGCTTTGGGAGGGCGGCAAGACCGCCGGCATCCTCCTGGAGGCCCGCCGGGGCCTGGTGGTGGCCGGCGTGGGCCTTAACCTGGGCGCTCCCCCCCCGGGGGTGGAACGCGAGCCGGACCAGCCGCCGGCCACAGGCCTCCCCGGCGCGCCGCCGCCCCTGGAGTTGTGGAAGGAACTGGTCAAAAACGTCAGCCTGAGATATAATAGTAGAATTGCGCCTTGGACCATGGCCGAGGCGGCGGCGGCGGCGGAAAAAAGGCTGTGGCGGCGGGACGGGCCGGTGCGGGTGCGCGGCGCGGCCGCCGAGCCGCCGGCCCCTTCCGGGGAGCTGACCGGCCGCCTGGCCGGCCTGGGACCCGAGGGGCAACTGCTTTTGGCCGCCGGAGGCCGGCTCAGCCAGGTCTGGTCCGGCACCTTGGTTCCCGCCTGATTTTTCATATGGAAGAAGGCCGGCTCCGCCAAGCCTAATCCGGCGCCCTGGTCCCGGTATGGCCGTAGTAAATATTCAAGACGGGGAAAACGATGGCTGTTCATCACTTGACCGGCCGGTTCCGGCCGAGGCCAGGCGACCTTTTCAGGAACGCCGGGCGGCTCTTCCTGGCGGCCGGCCTGGCTTGGGCCTGTCTCTGGCCGGCCCCGGCGGCCCGGGCCGCCGGGGGCTACCTGGCCGTGGCCTGCTTAAGGCGCAACGCCGGCCAATGCGGGGTCATAAATGATAAAGGCGACTGGGTGGTTCTGCCGGCTTTCGACCAGATAGGCGACTTCGCGCCCAACGGCCTGGCCGTGGCCGTCAAGCGGCGCCGGCCGGGAGTCATCAACACCCGGGGTGAATGGGTGATTGAGCCGGTCTTTGACAAGGTGGACGAGGAATGGTCGGCCGGACTCATCAAGGTGGGCCTTTCCGAACAACGGGGCGACTGGCTCTACGGCTTGGCCGACGAGTCCGGGCGCCTGGTGGTGGAACCCTCTTTCCGGGAAATCCAGAATTTCGGCCCCAACCTCCTGGCCGGCGCCCGCGACCAGAAGGACCGCTACGGCTTCATAAACCGGGAGGGCGTCTGGGCCGTGCCCCCGGTTTTCACCAGGGTGGAACCTTTCGCCGCCAACGGACTGGCCCCGGCCATCCGGGCGGGCGAAGACTTGTGGGGCTACATCGACGCCTCCGGCGAGTTCGCCATACCCCCGGCTTACGAACAGGCCTTCCCCTTTGACGGCGACCGGGCCAAGGTCCGCTCGGACGACGGCCTCTACGGCCTCATCAATTCCAAGGGCCAGGCCGTGGGCAAACAAAAATTCGCCCACCTGGGCGATTTCGATTCCGGCGGCCTGGCCCCGGCCCAGAAGGAACTCGACGGCCTCTACGGCCTGGTCAACCGGAACGGCGCCTGGGTCGCCCAGCCCAGTTTCGAACTGGTTTACAGCTTCAACGGCGGCAACCTGGCCCCGGCCCGGCAGGACGGCCTTTTCGGCTTCATAAATCGAAGCGGCCAATGGGTCATCAAGCCCGCCTTCGGCAACGTGGACGACTTTGAAATCCGGCTCGGCCGGGCTCCGGCCGAGCAAAGCGGGGCCTGGGGCCTCATCGACTCCGGGGGCAACTGGGTGGTCAGTCCGGATCACCTCTTGCTGCTCAACGCCGGCAGCGGCGCCAACGGGCCCCTTCAGGTTTTCGCCGAAAACGGCCGCTGGGGCCTGATGGATGAAAACGGCCGCTGGCTCCTGGAACCCATCCTCACCGCCAGCCCCTACTTCGCGGCCAACGGGCTCTCCGAGGCCAGGATCGGCGCCTTATACGGCTTTATAGACCGTTTCGGCCATTGGGTGCTGGAGCCCGCCTTTCAGCAGGTGGGCCCCTTCAAGCCCGTACCCTCGGTTCCGCCGGCCCTCTCCTCGTCGGCGGCCCGGCCCGAGCCCGCCCCGCCCGCCGAAGAAAAGGCCGCCCCGCCCGAAGTGAAGGCCGCGAAGCCTGACGGGGCCCGGACTGACCAGACGCCCGGCCAGGCCCCGACGGCCTCCGCCCGGCGTAGCCGGGCCCATACGGAACCGGCCCCGACCCGTTTGGTGGTGCCGGACAAACCAGCCGCCCAGAGCCCGGCCCCGACGGCTGAGACCGTCAGGCCCGCCCGGCCAGCCCGGCTGACACCCGTCTCCGGCGCCGCGCCCTCTCCGCCCACCGGTTATATCCCGCCGGCCGAGCCCGCCTCGGCCGGCCGGCGGCCGGCCGGCCCTCCGAAAGCGAAACCCGCGAAGACGGCCCCTGAACCGGCCGAAACTTCTCAGAGCGCGCCAAGCCAGGTTGAACCCGGGCCGGACGCCGGCTCAGCCGCGGAAAACAAGGCGGCGTCAAGCCCGGATGTTGCCGTAACCGGCCCGCCGCCCCCGGCGGCCGCGCCCGCCCAAACGGCCCCTCTCCCCTGAACCGACCCGGGACTGACAGTGAA
>JAITUX010000126.1 GCA_031286085.1 Candidatus Adiutrix sp.
CGCCAGGGCTGAGCCCTGGACCCAGGCCGGCGGGCTACAGGTCAACGCGGGGGGCGGCGGCCGTGGCCGGATGGCCGCTGGAAATAAAAAAAGGCCGTAGGCCCCAGACCCCATAGCCGGCGGGCGGCAGGGCAACGCGGAGGCCGGCGGCCGTAGCCGGATGGCCGCTGGAAATAAAAAGGAAGTGCTGATTAATAATGAGCAAGTCACTATTAATAGTGGAATCGCCGGCCAAGGCCAAGACCATAGGGAAATACCTGGGCCCCGAGTTCGAGGTCAAGGCCTCGGTAGGCCACATCATCGACCTGCCGAAGAAGAACCTGGGGGTGGATATCCAGAACGGCTTCGCCCCCAAATACGAAATCATCGAGGGCAAGCAGAAGGTCATCAGCGAACTCAAAAAGGCCGCCCGGGGCAAGGAGACCATCTACCTGGGGCCCGACCCCGACCGCGAAGGGGAGGCCATAGCCTGGCACATAGCCCAGGCCCTGGGCGAAGGCCACCATTACCAGCGGGTCCTGCTCAACGAACTGACCCCCCAGGCCATCAAGCGGGCCATCGCCAACCCCGGGCCCATTTCCCGGGCCAGGTTCGAATCCCAGCAGACCCGCCGCATCCTGGACCGGCTCATGGGCTACCTAATTTCCCCCCTCCTGTGGGACAAGCTTAAACGGGGCCTCTCGGCCGGGCGGGTCCAATCCGTGGCCCTAAGGCTCATCGTCGAGCGGGAACGGGCCATCTTCGCCTTCACCCCGGTGGAATCCTGGACCCTCTCGGCCGAATTCCTGGCCGGCGACCGCCCCTTTTCCGCCCTGCTCCAAAAAGGGGCCAAAAAGGCCGAGTTCAAGAACGCGGCCGAGGCCGAAGCCGTGGTTAAGGAGCTGGCCGGGGCGACCTTCACCGTAACCGGGCTCACCGCCAAGGACCGCCAGCGCCACCCCCTGCCGCCCTTCACCACCTCCACCCTCCAGCAGGCCGCCTTCAACCGCCTTAAGATGTCGTCCAAGCGGGCCATGAGGGTGGCCCAGGACCTCTACGAGGGGGTGGATCTGCCCGGCGAGGGCCAGGTGGGCCTCATCACCTACATGAGAACCGATTCGGTGCGGGTCAACGACCAGGCCGCGGCCGAGGCCCTGGAGCATATCCGCGGCGCCTTCGGCCCGGAGTTCGCCCCGGCCTCGCCCAACCGCTACAAGAACAAGAAGGGGGCCCAGGACGCCCACGAGGCCATCCGCCCCACCGGCGTCCTGCGCCTGCCGGAACAGCTCCGGGGCCGGCTGGAACCCGGCCACTGGCAGCTTTACGACCTCATCTGGCGGCGCTTCACGGCCAGCCAGATGACCTCGGCCCGCATAAACCAGACCACGGCCGACCTGGCCGCCGGCCGCCACGTCTTCCGGGCCACCGGCTCAATCATCACCTTCAAAGGCTTCCTGACCCTCTACGACCTGGGCCGGGAAGAGGACCAGGACCTCCTGCCGCCCCTGGCCAAGGGCCAGACCTTCAAGGCCAAGACCCTCCGGCCCAAGCAGCATTTCACCCAGCCCCCGCCCCGCTTCACCGAGGCCACCCTGGTCAAGGAGCTGGAAGTCAAGGGCATCGGGCGGCCCTCGACCTACGCGGCCATCATTTCCACCCTGAAGGACAAGGAATACGTGGATTCGGCCAAGGGCGTGCTTAAGCCCACGGAAATGGGCTTCGCCGTGACCGACCTTTTGGTGAAGAGCTTCCCGGACCTCATGGAGGTGGACTTCACGGCCGGGCTGGAGGAAAACCTGGACGGGATAGAAGAGGGCCGGGCCGGCCACCTGGAAGTCCTGGCCAGCCTCTACGACCCCCTGGCCCGGGACCTCAAGGCGGCGGAAGCGGCCATGATAAACCTCAAGCGCGAAGGGGCCCCGGCCGAGGCGGCCTGCGCCTCCTGCGGGGGGGGGCTCCGGCTGCGCTACGGCCGCAACGGCTTCTACCTGGCCTGCCCGGATTGCGGGGCCACCTGCGACTTCGAACGCGACGAGCGGGGCCGGCCCCGGCCGGTGGCCCCGCCCGACCCGGAGCCGGTGGGGACCTGCGAAAAATGCGGCCGGCCCCTGGTGATAAAAAAGAGCCGCTACGGCCCCTTCGCGGCCTGCACGGGCTACCCGGAATGCAAGAACGCCAAGCCCCTGGCCGGCGGCGAGGCCGCCGCCGGGGCCGAGCCCCCGCCGCCCCTGCCCGAGGGCGCGCCCACGGTCTGCGAGAAGTGCGGCCGGCCCCTGGCCCTCAAGAAAAACCGCCAGGGGGCCTGGTTCATTTCCTGCACCGGCTACCCCAAGTGCAAGAACGCCAAGCCCCTGCCCAGCGGCGTCAAGTGCCCCAAGTCGGGCTGCGACGGCGAGATAGTGGAGAAATCGTCCAAGCGCGGCCCCTTCTTCGGCTGCAGCCGCTACCCCAAGTGCCGGATAGTCTTGAACGGCCGCCCCGTCAAGCAGCCCTGCCCGGTCTGCGGCCGCGAATTCCTGCTGGAGAACCCGGCCTTGAAAAACAACCCCGAGGCCCCGCCCCTCATCTGCTCAACCAAGGGGTGCCCGGGACCGGAGGAAAGCTCTGATTGATGGTCTTTTGGCCCGCCGGCGTTGTTGCTCACGTTTTGTAAGGC
>JAITUX010000102.1 GCA_031286085.1 Candidatus Adiutrix sp.
GGCTTGTTCAAACGGCATGGGCGCCTCCTGTCATAACCAAGTGGACTTCAACGACAATTATAGCATAAATGGTCGATTCTTAAAAAGTGGCCGATAGCGGAGGGGAATAAGCGATTCAGGCCGGGGCCGGGTCAGTCGGCGAATTGATTGTAGTCCTGCCAGTGGAGAGGGCCGCGGGTCTTGCTCTTGCGCAGGTACTTGGCCCAGGGCCTCAGGTGGGGCAGGCGGTGCGGGGGGTGCATTTCGGGGTTCAAGGGCGTATCCGGGCTCAAGGTCCTGATGGAACTGCGGCTTAAGGCCAGGATTTCCTCCTGGCGGTTCCAGACCTCGGGGTTGGAGCGGATGGGCCGCTCCTGGAAGAGATAGCGGCGCATGCCGATGTTGATGATCAGGCCCACGGAGAGGAAGGTCGTCACCAGGGAGGTGCCTCCGTAGCTGATGAAGGGCAGGGGGATGCCCACCACCGGGAAGATGCCGGTGACCATGCCCACGTTGATGACCACCTGCCAGAACAGCATGGAAGTAAGGCCCAGGGCTATGAGGCTGCCGAAGCGGTCCTTGCTGAACTGGGCCACGGACAGCCCGCTGGTCAGAAGCAGGGTGAAGACGGCCAGGACGGCCGCGGAACCAATGAAACCCCACTCCTCGGCCAGGGCGGCGAAGGCGAAGTCGGTTTCCGCCTCGGGCAGGAAGCCGTTGCGGTGCTGGGGGCCTTCCATGAAGCCGCGCCCGGTGAGCTGGCCGCTGCCCACGGCGTTTTCCGATTGGCCCACCTGCCAGCCCCCGGCCTCGCGGTGTTCAGCGGGATTGAGATAGACCTTGACCCGGTCGGCCTGGTGAGGCTTGACCAGGCCTTTTTCCAGAAGGAGGTGCCAGGAGCCGGAGAACTGCATGAAAGAGACGAAAGCCAGGATGACGGCCGCCAAGACGGCCGCGACCATCACCACCTGGGCGCGGAAGCGGAAGACCAGGAACATGGGCAGGCAGGTGGCCGCCAAGTGCAGGGCGGTGCCCAGGTCCGGCTGCTTGTGGATAAGCCAGAAGGGCGCCGCGATAAGCGTAAGCGGCAGGCAGAGGTCCCTGAAACCCAGGAGGTCGGCCTTGCGCTTGGTCAGGTGGGCGGCCAGGATGACCACCAGGGCCACCTTGATGATTTCGGCGGGCTGGAAGCGGAACAGGATGACGTCCAGCCAGCGGGTGGCGCCGTTTATCTTGGTGCCGAAGAAAAACACGGCCACCAGGCACAAAAGGTTAAGGGCGTAGAAGGGCCAGGCCAGTTTGCGCAGGTATTGGTAGTCCAGCAAAAGCACCGCGCCCAGGCCGGCCAGGGCCGGGATCAGGTAGAGGAACTGCCGCGTGAACCAGGACCATTCGCCGGAGAATTCGACGGCGGAGGAAACGCTGTATAGATTCGCGAGGCCGCCGGCGCAAAGAAGCAGGCTACACAACAGCATGGGCCAGTTGAAGTTTTCCAGGAGCCGGTGATCAAGGCTGAATTTTTTCAATAAGAAGACTCCCTGACCGAGGCGGCTTAAGGCCCGGAACTCCTGAAATTATATTGCTTATAGGCGGGCAAGTCAAGATTGAAAAAACGAGGCCTTTTAATCGCTTGAGGCCTAATCCCGGAGGTCCCACTCCAGGTTGGGGGCCAGGCCGCCTTCCATTTCCAGGTCCGGCTGGACCTGGGGCCTAGGCAGTTTCAGGGAGACTATGGAGTGGTCGAAATAGGCGGCCAGGATCTGCCGGGCCACCGGCGCGGCGAAGGCCCCGCCGCCGCCGGTGTGTTCCAACAGAACGGTCACCACCACTTCCGGGGCCTCCGCCGGGGCGTAGCCGGCGAACCAGGCGTGGTCCCTTAAGCGGTAAGGCACCTGGCCGCGGGAAAAGCTCTGGAAAACCCGGTTGCTGACCACCTGGGTGGTGCCGGTTTTGCCGGCGACCCGTCGGCCGGGCAGGGCCGCCAGGCGGCCGGTACCCCCCTGTTCCGCCACCGCCGACTCCAGCCCTTTTCGCACGGCCTGGAAAAAACTTGGCGTCAGGTCCAGCCTGGAGACCAGTTCCGGCTCTATCTTCCGGACCAGGCGGCCCTCCACGTCCAGAAGTTCCTTGACCAGGTGGGGCCGGTAAAGGCGGCCGCCGTTGGCCAGCATCGCCGTGAACTGGGCCACCTGGAGGGGCGTGGTGCTGACGGCCCCCTGGCCGATGGCCGCGGGCAGGGTTTCGCCCGGCATCCACTTGCGGCCGGTCGTCCGCCTTTTCCATTCGACGTCGGGCATGACGCCCTCTATTTCCCCGGGCAGTTCCAGGCCGCTTTTGCGGCCCAGCCCGAAATAATTCCGGGCTATCTGGGCCAGCCTGTCTATGCCCAGGCGGCGGCCGGCCTCATAAAAATAGACGTCGCAGGACTGCATGAGGGCCTTGTTCAAATCCACCCGGCCATGACCGGCGTGGTTATGGCAGTTGAAGACGCTGTCGCCGAGCTGCAGGCTGCCCCGGCAGTTGAACTCGGTCTCCGGCGTAATCACCCCTTCGGCCAGGGCGGCCAGGGCCACCACCATCTTGAAGGTGGAGCCGGGAGGGTAACGGCCGCCGATGGCCCGGTTGAGCAGGGGCTTGAAGCGGTCTTCCGCCAGGGCGCGCCAGCGCGTGAGGCTTAAGTTGCCGGTGAAATCGCTCAAGCGGAAGGTCGGGTTGGAAGCCAGGGCCAGGACCTCGAAATTGCGCGGATCCATGATGATGATGGCCCCGGCCCGATTGTCCAGGAGGGACATGGCCAGGGCCTGGAGGCGGCTGTCCAGGGTGAGGCGGACGCTTAAGCCCGGCTCGGGGGCCAGGGCTTCCCGCTCCAGGATCACCCGGCCCCGGGAATCCACCTCTCGGGCGACATAACCCCGCCGCCCGGCCAGGTCGTATTCCAGGCTCCGCTCGATGCCCGACTGGCCCACCAGGTCGCCGGGCTGGTGGGGCTTGCTCTGGAAGGCCACCTTCGCCTGGGCGGTCCGGCGGGTTTCGCCCTCGCGCACCAGCCGCCGCACTTCCTCCTCCATCTTCTGGCGTTCGGCCGCCAGCTG
>JAITUX010000175.1 GCA_031286085.1 Candidatus Adiutrix sp.
TCACCGACCGCCAAACCAGGCAGGAATTGGGCCGCCTGGGGGACATTCACCTGGAAGGCATGAGGCTCTTCACGCCGGAACCTTTGCCCGAGCAGACAACTTATGACCTGCTCCTGGAACTGCCGAAGGCCCTGGCCGAAATCGAGGGATTTGCGGAACTGCCGCTTCAGGCCCAGACCCTCTGGAACCGGCCGGAACCCACCTTCGGAAATTATCACGAAAACGGGCTCCGCTTCATGAACCTGACCCGCAAGGCCCGGCAAACCATCCGGCAGCTCACGGAAATATTCGCCATGCCCGGGCGCGACCCGAAATAGAGCCTGAACAAAAGGTCCGGTTCCGCCGGACCTTTTGTTAGCTTGTATTTATAGACCCCAGCCCCGCCCCTTGGGCCCGGGTTTAAGGTTATGACAGCGGCCGGTCTCTTCGTCCAGCCAACTGCGGCCGCCCAAGGCCGCGCAGAAATCCGGGGCGTGAATCCACATGTTGCCTATGCTGTCCCCCCGGCACCCCTGCCACTGAAAGCAGTTGCCCCGGTCATGGGGCTTGCGCTGAACGAGCAGCAGAGGGCCGCCCTCCGCCGCCGGCCCGGGCCAGGCCGCCAGGCCGGCGGCCAGAACCAGGTTCAATATCATTCCCAATCCAGGCCCAGGTCCGCCGCGGGGGCGGAATGGGTGACGGCGCCCACGGAAATCATATCCACCCCGGTTTCAGCCACCGCGCCGATGGTCTCCAAGGTGACGCCCCCGGAGGCCTCCAGCCTTGTCCGGCGGGGCTCCGGCGCGTAAAAAGCCTCGGTCAGGGCCACGGCCCGCCGAAGCTCTTCCGGGCTCATGTTGTCCAGAAGCACCACCTCGGCCCCGGCGGCCAGGGCTTCGGCCAACTGATCCAGGGTATCGACCTCCACCTCTATTTTAAGGGTATGGGGCGCGGCGGCCCGGGCCAGTTCCACGGCCCGGGCCAGGGAGCCTACGGCGGCGATATGGTTGTCCTTGATGAGCAGGCCGTCGTAAAGGGCGAAGCGGTGGTTGCGGCCCCCGCCGTGGCGCACGGCCGCCTTTTCCAGGAACCGAAGGCCCGGGGTGGTCTTGCGGGTATCCACCACCGCCGCCGGGGCGCGGCCCACGGCCTCGACGAAGCGGGCCGTCAGGGTGGCCACGCCGGACAGGCGCATGAGAAAATTAAGGCAGACCCGCTCGGCCGAGAGTATGGATGCGGCCGGCCCTTCCAGGCGGGCCACTTCGGCCCCGGGGCCCAGGCGGTCGCCGTCGGCGGCCAGGGGGGTGAAGATGATGCGCGGGTCCGCCTGGCGCATGGTCTCCCGCGCGGCCGCCAGACCCGAGAGGACCATGAAACGCCGGGCCTTGAGGCTGGCGCGGCCGGCCAAGTCCCCGGGAATGATGGAGCGGGTGGTCAAATCGCCCGGCCCCACGTCCTCCCTCAGGGCCAGGGCCACTATGTCGCTCAAGTTGAAATCGTTCACAGCATTCCCTTAAGCAGGGCCAGGGAGCGTTCCACGGCCCCCCGCCGGGCGGCCAGGTCGGCCTCGCGCCGCCGCATATCCTCCACTATGTCTTCCGGGGCCTTGCCCAGGTATTCGGGATTGGCCAGCTTGGCCCGGGCCGCTTCCAAATCCCGGGCCAGGCCGGCCGCTTCCTTTTCCAGGCGGCGGGCTTCCTCGGCCATATCGATGTGCCCGGCCAGGGGCACCCAGACCTCCCCCCAGGGGAAGGCGGTGAGGCTGGCTTCCCGGGGCTTGACCTGGCCGGGGCCGGCCGCCTCGAAGGCGGCGGAGCCGGTGAGTTTCAGAACCAGGGGGCTGTATTCAGCCAGAACCCTGGTCAGGGCCTGGTCACCGGCCAGGATCACCGGGGTGAGGAGGCTGGCCGGGGGAACCCGGAAATCGGCCCGGACCGAACGCACGGCCCGGGTGACATCCATGAGAAAACCTATGCCGGCTTCGGCCTCCGCATCCAGCCCGGCCTCGTCCGCCGCTGGGAAAGGCGCCAGCATGAGCGGCCCGGCCGCGCCCGGAATCTTGGACCACAATTCCTCGGTGACGAAGGGCATGACCGGGTGCAAAAGACGCAGGATGACCGAAAGGGCCGCCAGCATACGCCCCCGCGCCGCCTCGGCCGCGGCTTCGTCCGGGCCGTGGAGGACGGGCTTGACCAGTTCCAGGTACCAGTCGCAGAACTCATCCCAGACGAAGTGATAGAGGCTCTCGGCCAGGTGGTCATAGGCGAACTCGTCCAAGTGCCGCCGGACCTGGGCCGTGAGCCGGTTCAGGCGGCTGGCCAGCCAGCGGTCCGGCAGGCTGTCCGCGGGGCCCGCCGGCCCGGCTTCGCCCAGGCGGGCCCGGCCGGCGTTGGTCAAAACCAGGCGGGAGGCATTCCAGAGCTTGTTGACGAAACGGCCGTAACCGGCGATGCGCTCGTCGCTCAGGCGGATATCGCGGCCCTGGCCGGCCAGGGCGCAGAGAGTGAAGCGGAAGGCGTCGGCCCCGTAACGGTCGATGATTTCCAGGGGATCCTTCACGTTGCCCTTGGATTTGCTCATTTTCCGGCCTTCGGCGTCCTTGACCAGGGCGTGGATGATGACGGTCCCGAAGGGCGGCCGCCGCTGGAAATGGAGACCCATCATCATCATCCGGGCCACCCAGAAAAAGATTATGTCAAAGCCGGTGACCAGGACGGAGGTGGGGTAGTAGCGGGCCAAATCCCGGGTCTTATCCGGCCAGCCCAGGGTGGAGAAAGGCCAGAGGGCCGAAGAGAACCAGGTGTCCAGCACGTCCGGGTCGCGCTCTATCCGGCCGCTCCGGCAATGGGCGCAGGCCGCTGGGTCCTCCCTGGTCACGGTCAGGCCGCCGCACTCGGCGCAGTGCCAGGCCGGAATCTGGTGGCCCCACCACAACTGACGGCTGATGCACCAGTCGCGGATGTTGTCCAGCCAGGCGAAATAGGTTTTTTCCCAGGTCTTGGGCACGAAGGCGGTGCGGCCGTCCCGCACGGCCCGGGCGGCCTCGGCGGCCAGGGAGGCTGTCCGGACAAACCATTGCCGGGAAAGGCTGGGCTCCACCACGGTCCGGCAGCGGTAGCAGACCCCCACCGCGTGGTTCAGGGCCTCAGTCCTGGTCAAGAGGCCCTGGGCCTCCAGGTCCGGCAGCATGGCGCGGCGGGCCTCGAAGCGGTCCTGGCCGGCATAGCGGCCGGCGATCGGGCTCAGGCGGCCGTCTTCCTCAATGGCCCGGACGGCTTCCAGGCCGTGGGCCTGCCCCAGCTTGAAATCGTTGGGGTCGTGGGCCGGGGTGACTTTAAGAACCCCGGTGCCGAACTCCCGGTCCACGTAGGCGTCGCCGATGACGGGCACGGGCCGGTTTATCAGGGGCACCAGAACCCGTCGGCCTATGTGGCCGCGGTAGCGCTCGTCCTCCGGGTGGACGGCCACGGCCATGTCGCCGAAAATGGTCTCCGGCCGGGTGGTGGCCACGGTCAGGGCCCCCTCCCCGTCCGCAAACCGGTAGCCCAGGTAATAGAGGGCGCCGCGGCGCTCCTCGTGCTCCACTTCCAGGTCGGCCAAGGCCGTCAAACAGCGGGGACACCAGTTGATGAGGTGGAGGGCCCGGTAAATAAGGCCCTCCTCGTGGAGGCTGACAAAGACCTCGCGCACCGCGCGGGACAGGCCTTCGTCCATGGTGAAACGCTCCCGGCTGAAATCGCAGGAAGCGCCCAGCCGGCGCAGTTGGCGGACGATGTTGCTCCCGTATTTCTCCTTCCATTGCCAGACCCGCTCAATGAATCCGGCCCGGCCCAGGGCCTGGCGGGTCAGGCCTTCGGCGGCCAGGGCCGTCTCCACCACGTTCTGGGTGGCGATGCCGGCGTGGTCGGTGCCGGGCAGCCACAGGGTGTTATCCCCGCGCATCCGGTGATAGCGGATCAGGATGTCCTGGAGGGTCTCGTCCAGGGCGTGGCCCATGTGGAGATTGCCGGTGACGTTGGGCGGAGGGATGACAATGACGAAGGGCTCGCCGGGCTTTTCGGGATCGGCCCGGAAAAAGCCGCTCCGCTCCCACCATTCATAAATGCGCCGCTCGGCCTCGCCGTGGTCGAAATTCTTGCCCATGTCCATAATATAATCCACCACCCTTAAACGGCATTATAGCGTTTTGCGCTTCAACCGCCACTTAAAAAACAATCATCATTCCGGCTTCGGCCACCTGTCTCCGCGCTGACATGTTGCCCGCCGGCCCAGGGGGGTCCCTGGGCCATTGGCCCCAGGAAAAACTCAAGCCGTATCTGAAGAAACATTAAAGCCGGGCCGCGGTCAGGCCGATATGTATTTCAGGAAGTTTCGGAAAGGAGGCCCGCCATGCTGGTTAATCCTGAAATTTCGGCCATTTTGAACCGTCTCAGCAAATCGGACCCGGAAGCGGCCAAAAACGGGCCCCGGATCACCCGGGGCGAAAAAACAGGCAAGGGCGGCCTGGACAAGCCGAAGGACGTCCTGGCCTATGACCATGAAGAGACCGCCGAACAAAAAGACGAGGTGGATTACTTGAACGAACGGGAATCCAAGGTCAGCTGCTACGCCTGAAGTTCCGGCCGGCCCGCCCTGGGGGGCCTTTAAAACTCGTATAACAGGCGGATAACGCCGCCCAGGGCCTCCCGGCCGCCCGTAGCCCCTTCAAAGCCCAAGCGGGTGGAGAAACCGCCCGCGCCCGCCAGTTCCAGCCCCGCTTCCCCCACCAGACTGCCGCCTTCCAGGCCCGCGTAAGGGCCTTCTTTT
>JAITUX010000167.1 GCA_031286085.1 Candidatus Adiutrix sp.
GTTTTCAACGACCCCGCCGGCCGCTGGCGGGAACTTCTGGCCGCCTTGGCCGAGGCTGGGCTTCCCATTCGTTGGACGGCTTTTTTTCAGCCCACGGCCTGGGCTCCGGGCGACTTGGAGTTGATCCGGCGTTCCGGTGCGGCCGGGCTTGAGTTCGGCACCGACGCCGCCTCGGATACGGCCCTGGCCGGCCTTAACAAGCCTTTCGATTTCGAGACTGTCCGCCTGGTTCAAGCCGAGTGCGCCGCGGCGGGCCTGCCCGCCGCCCACCATGTCGTCTTCGGCGGACCCGGCGAGACGGAAGCCTCGGTGGCCGAAGGTCTGGCCAACCTGGAAAGGCTGGAAAACTGCGTGGTCTTCATTTCCGCGGGCTGGTCCGTCTATCCCCGCACCGCGCTGTTCGACCTGGCCCGGGCCGAAGGTCTGGTCGCCGTCTCGGGGCATTTGCCCCGGCCGGTCTATTATTTCGCTCCCGGCCTCGACCAGGCCTGGCTCCGGGCCGGCCTTGACCGGGCCTTTCAGGGCCGCCGCGACAGGATCTTCCCGCCCGACCGGGCTTGGGCCGCCTCGGCCGCCCTGCGCCGCATGGGTTGGACAGGGCCCCTTTGGGATACCCTCATCGGCGCCGGCCGCCGGGGGAGCCGCCATGTCCGGGCTTAAAGTTTTGGCGGTCATCCCGGTTTACAACCACCCGGAGAATCTGCGGGCGATGGCCGAGGGGGCTCTGGCCGTCCTGCCCGATCTGCTGGTGGTTGACGACGGCAGCGCCCTTCCGGTCAGCCCGCTCTTGGCCGGCCTGCCCCTCAGTCTTATCCGCCATGAAGTCAACCGGGGCAAGGGCGCGGCCATCAAGACCGCCGCCGCCTTCGCCTCGGAACACGGCTTCAGCCACCTGGTCACCCTCGATGCCGACGGCCAGCACGACCCGGCCGAACTTGTCCGCTTCGTGGAGGCCGCCGCCGGCCATCCCCGGGCCTTCATCGTCGGGGCCCGCGATTTCGCCCGAGCCCGGAATGTGCCCTTTTCGTCACGTTTCGGCCGCCGCTTTTCCGAATTCTGGATGTTCATCCAAACCGGCCGCCGGGTCACGGACATGCAGAGCGGCTACCGAGTTTACCCGGTGGCCGCCTTGGGCGGCCTGGTCCTGCGCGACGACCGCTATTCGTTTGAAATCGAAGTCCTGGTCAAGGCGGCCTGGAGCGGCTTTGAAATAATTGAAATCCCGGCCTCCGTCTTCTATCCGGCCGCCCGGGACCGCGTCTCCCACTTCCGGGCCTTCCGGGATAACTGGCGCCTCACGGTCTTGAATACCCGCCTGACCATACGGGCCCTGGTGCCCGTGCCCTTCCGGGAACTGGTCTGGGCTGACGGGCCGGGTCCGGACCGGGTCTCGGCGCGGCGGCCTCTCCAGGCCTTCCGCCGGCTCATGGCTGATTCGGCCACCCCCGGGCGGCTGGCCGTTTCCACCGCCATCCCCTTCATGGTGAACTGCCTGCCTTTGCCTGGCCTACAGACTTTCCTTCTGCTTTGGCTCATCGCCGCGCTGAAGCTCAATCGGCCCTGGAGCCTGGCTGTAAGCCACGCCTGCCCGCCCGGGTTCTTGCCGGCCCTGGCCATTGAGACCGGGCACTATGTCCTGACCGGGGTCTGGCTGACGGAATTTTCCTGGCGGACTTTGGGTCGTGAAGCCTGGTCGCGGCTGGGGGATTGGCTGGCCGGGGCCCTGACCGGCGGGCCGCCGGCCGCCTTGGCGGCCGCGCTGGCCGTTTATCTGGCGGCCCGGCTCATAGGCCGCGGCCTGGCCCGGGGGACGACGCATGGCCGGTGAAAACTGGTCCAGCCGCAGCCTGGGCTCCCGCTTCCAGCACCAGGTTTTCTACTGGCTCATCCGCCGGGTCGGGCTCTGGGCGGCCTACCTTCTGCTCTATCCGGTCGTCGGCTATTATACTTTGAAAATTCTGGCCGGCCAGGGGTTTTATCCCTATTTGGCCCGCCGTTTCCCCGAGGCCGGCCGCCTGCGTCAGTTGGCAAACGCCTTTCTCCTCAACCTGGCCTTCGGCCGGGTGCTGGTGGACCGGGCCGACCTGGGTCTCACCAGGCGTATAGGGCTTGAGGCCGAGCCAGAAGCGGCGGCCATCCTGAACGGCCTCTTGGCCGAGGGGCGCGGCCTGGTGCTTCTCACCGCCCATGTCGGGGCCTGGCAAGCCGGCCTGACCTATTTATGGCGATTGGACCGGCCTATCAACGTCGTCCTTTGGAGGCAGGAGGCCGATCTGGACCGGCACTATTTTGAGCACGACATTGCCGCCGCCGCCCCCCGCTTCCTGGACGCCGCCGAACCAGGCCCGGCCTTGGCGGCGGCGGCGGCGGCCCTTCTGCGCGGCGAGGTCGTGGCCCTCACGACCGACCGGGTGCGGCCAGGGGAAACCTGGCGGCTTCGGGCTCCTTTCCTGGGGGGCGAGATTGGCCTGCCCGGCGGCCCATTTTATCTGGCCGCCCGCCTGGGCGCTCCCGTGGCCGTGGTTTTCACCTGGCGTTCAGGCCCGGGTCTGGTCAACGGGGGCATTTTCAAAATCGTCCGTCCGGCCCGGGTATCCGACCCTCGGTCCGAGCCGGAACTCCAGCCTCTGGCCGAGGCTTTCACCGGGGCCTTGACGGATTTCGTCTCCGAACATCCGTTTCAGTTTTTCAACTTCCATGATCTGTGGAGCGGCTGATGAACGATGACCTTAAAAGAGAACTAAAGCAATACCTGATCCAGGATCTGCGCCTGGAAGGCGTACGGCCCGAGGAAATAACCGACGAGGCGCCCCTGTTCGTTGAAGGGCTGGGGTTGGATTCCCTGGACGCGGTGGAATTGGTGGTGATCATCCAGAAGCGTTTCGGAGTCGCCGTGCGGGACATGGAAGAGGCGAAAAGGGTTTTCGTTTCCATCGACGCCTTGGCCGAATTCATAGTCGCCAGCCGGGCGGCCGGTTGAGGCTCCGGCCGTGGAGGTCTGGGTGACCGGCCTGGGGGCCCTTAGCGCGGCCGGGCGGAATACGGCCGAAATGGCGGCGACCCTCTGGTCGGGCCGGCCGGGCCGCCCCGCTCCGCCGGAGCGCCTCTTGAAACTGGCGGCCGAACTTGGTCTGGCCGAAACCACCCACCCGGCCTTCAGCCTGGCCGAGAGCCTGTTCCCCGGCGGGTTCCGCCACAGCGTCCGGGACACCCTGGATCTGGCTGAAGCCGCGGCCGCCCAGGCCTTGGCCTCGGCCGGGCTGGCCCTGGATCTCCCTGGGAAGCGTCAAGCAGGGGT
>JAITUX010000172.1 GCA_031286085.1 Candidatus Adiutrix sp.
AGAAAGCGCCGGTAGGAAAAATGCACCTCGTCCGGGCGGTTGGTGAAGACGACGAAGGTCGGCGGCCGGGTCGCGGCCTGGGTGGCGTAATAGAACTTGAGCCGGCCCCGGCCGGCATAGGGCGGCGTGTGCTCGGCCACGGCCGCCTCCAGCACCCGGTTGACCTCGGCCGTCGGGGCCCGGAAGCGATACTGGCCCATGAGGCGGTCGATGAACCCGAAGAGGCGGTCAAGCCTCAGCCCGGTCCTGGCCGAGCCCGTGACCACGGGGGCCTTGGCCAGGAAGCCCAGCTTGAGTTCCAGGAGCCGGTCCATCTCTTTGAGGGTCTCGGCCTTGTTCCGCACCGCGTCCCACTTGTTGGCCAGGACGACCACCGGCCGCCCCTTTTCGTGGGCGTAACCGGCGATGTGGGCGTCCTGGTCGGAGAGGCCGGCCAGGGCGTCCACCACCAGGAGGGCCGCGTCGGCCCGGTCCAGGCTTTTCAAGGCCCGGAGAACGGAGAGCTTTTCCAGTTTCTCGTCCACCCGGCCCCGCCGCCGGACCCCGGCCGTATCTATGAAGATATAGTCCCGGCCGCCGGCCGTCACGGGCACGGCCACCGCGTCGCGGGTGGTGCCCGGGCGGCTGTCCACCACCAGGCGGTCGCATCCGGCCAGGCGGTTGATGAGGGAGGATTTGCCGGCGTTGGGCCGGCCGATGACGGCCACCCGGGGCGGGGCCTCCCCGTCCGCCTCGCCCGGCTCGTCCGGGGCCATGAAGGCGGCCAGGGCGGCCTTGAAATCGCCCAAGCCGTAGCCGTGGGCCGCGCTCACCGGCCACAGCCCGTCCAGGCCCAGTTCATGGAATTCGTTTAAGCCGGCTTCCTGGCCCGGGCCGTCGATCTTATTGACCGCCACCAGGTGGGGCCGGCCCGAGCGGCGGATGAGGCGGGCCAGTTCCCGGTCATGGGGGGTGGGGCCGCTCCGGCCGTCCGTCACCAGCACGGTCAAATCGGATTCCTCAAGGGCCGCCAGGGCCTGGGCCTTGATCCGGCCGATGAGGGGATCCTCATCGGTGGGGTCGAAACCGCCGGTGTCTATGACCGTGCCCAGGCGGTCGTTGAAGCGCAGTTCGCCGTAGTGGCGGTCGCGGGTGACTCCGGGGCGGTCGTCCACCAGGGCCTGGGGCCGGCCCACCAGGCGGTTGAAGAGGGTGGACTTGCCGACGTTGGGCCGGCCCACCAGGGCGATCAAGGCGCCCATCTAGCTTATTCCCAGGGCCGCCGCGGCCGCTTCCGCCGCGGCGGCCAGGCCGGTGAAGCGGTTCAAGGGCGGCTGGCTGAAGCGGCGCCGGAGACGGCCGGCCACCGGCTTCATGGCCCGGGTGAAGCCCGGCCGGCCGGCCAGGGTCAATTTGCCGAAGGCCCCCAGGGCCTGCATCAGGCGGGCCGCGCCCAGCCAGGACATTTCCCGGCGGAAAGCCCGGCCGCGGCCGGCCTGGCCGGCCGCTTTAAGGTAAATATCCGTGAGGCGCTCCCGCCTCTCCCCGGGCAGGTCCTCAAAGGGATGGTCGTCCAGGAGGCTGGCCAAATCATAGGCGGCGGGCCCCAGGCGAGCCCCCTGCCAGTCCAGGATAAAGACCTCGTCCCCGTTGACCATGAGGTTGCGGCCCTGGAAATCGCGGTGCATGAGGCTGGGCCGCCCCGGTTCCGGCACGGCCAGCCGGGCGAAGGCCCTGGCTTCGGCCCAGGCCGGCCGGGGTATTTTAAGCCCCAGGTAATCGGCGGCGAAGGATCGCAGGAAATAGGCGGCTTCCTGGCGGGCGACCAAGGCGGCGTTATAGGTCTTGGTTTGGAAGGCCCAGGCCGGGTTGAAGCCGTCCAGGCCCTCGCGGTGGAAACGGGCCAGGTTGGCCGCGGCCCTATCCAGGCGGTCCAGGCGGTCGGGCCGGTCGTCCAGGCGGTCGTCGCCCAGGTCGTCCAGGAGGAAAAAGCCCCGCTCCAGGTCGTGGGCCCGGATGCGGGGCAAAGGCAGGCCCTTGAACCACAGGTGGCGGCCGATTCTGAGCCAGGCCAGGTTTTCGCGGCGGTCCGGGCCGTGGAGGGCCAGGAGGCCCTGGCCCGGCAGCCGGAAATAGCGGCGGGCGCCGCCGCCGCCGGCCAGGGGGTCGAGGGCGGGCCGGCCCCCCAGGACGCCCTTTAGCCAGGCGCCCAGGCCCGGGCTTTCATTCCTCGGGCTGGACACAGAAAACACCGCCGCTCACGCGGGCGCCGGCCGGCACCGGCCCGGCTATGACCGCGTTCAAGGCCGTGGCGCCCCGGGCCAGGGAGGCACCGGGCCAGAGGACGCAGTTTTCCGCCGCGGCCTCCTTCTCGACGACGGCCTCGGCCCCCACCACGTTCCAGCCGGTCAGGAGGCCGTCTATTTTGGCCGTGGAGTGAATTATGGTCCGCCCCGAGGCCAGGTCCCGGTTCAGGCGCCAATAATCCTCGATCTCGCCCATGTCGCGCCAGATGGCCGGGTCGTAGGTCCAGCCGAATATCTCCCGCCCTTCGGGCATAAGCCTGGAGAAGACCTCGATGATGTCGCTTTCGCCTTCTTTTATAAGGTCGAAGATGGCCGGGGAGAGGGCCATGACCCCGCTGTAGAGCTGGCGGCCGATCTCCTCGGGGACCGGCCCGGGGGCGCGGAAGGCGACGACGCGCCCGTATTGGCCCAGGGAGACCCGGGCCGGCTCGCGCCCGGCCAAAAGGCCCAGGGTGGCCAGGCGCCCGGGGTTGGCCAGGTGTTTCAAGGCCAGCTTGACCAGGTCGAAATCGGGGAAGATGTCGGCGTTGACCACCAGAAAATCGTTCTTGCCCAAGAGGGTCTCGGCCCGCTTGAGCCCGCCGCCGGTGCCCAGGAGCCCTTCCTCCGGCGAGGGGATTATTTCCAGAAGGCCGCTGAAGCTTTCGGCCAGGTTCCGAATATGCTCCAGCATCCGGTCGGCCTGGTGGTGGACGTTGACGACCGCCCGCTTGACCCCGGCCGAAACCAGGGCTTCGGCCCACCATTCCAGCATGGTCTTGTTCAGGACCTGGAACATGGGCTTGGGGCGCAGGCGGGTCAGGGGCAGAAGGCGGCGGCCGTAGCCGGCGCTCAGTATCATGGCGGTCTTGATCATGTCGTCCCCTTCAAGTTCACCCGTCGCGGTAGCCGAATTCCAAAAGGGCCGAGGGTTTCTTGCTCCAGTCGCGGGTGGCCCGGACAAAGAGCCGGAGATAAACCCTGGTCCCCAGGAAACGCTCCAATTCCCGCCGGGCGGCCTGGCCTATGCTTTTCAGCCGGGCGCCGCCGGCGCCTATGACTATGCCCTTCTGGCTGTCCCGCTCCACGTGGATGGTGGCGGACAGGCGCGCCAGATCCCCTTGGGCCTTGAATTCATCCACGGTCACGGCCGTGGCGTAGGGGACCTCGCGGCTGGTGAGGCGGAAGACGGCCTCGCGGATCATTTCCGCGGCGATGGCCCGCTCTGGCTGGTCGGTGAGGGCGTCTTCGGGGTATAAGGGCGGGTTTTCGGGGAGGAGCTTGATTATCTCCCCTTCCAGGGCCTCCAGGCCGTCGCCGGTCTTGGCCGAAACGGGCACCAGGGCGGCCGGGCGGACAGCGGTCTCTATTTCGGCCAGGATGGGCAGAAGGGCGGTCTTGTCTGGCAGGGCGTCGATTTTGTTGACCGCGGCCAGGAGCCGCCGCCCCGGGCCGCCCAGGGGCCGCACCGCCTCCAGGGCCAGCCGGTGTTCCGGGCCTTGCCTTAAGCCGTCCACCACCCAGAGGGCCAGGTCGCTGTCGCTTAAGGCGGCCAGGGCCCGGTTCATCATCTCCCGGTTCAGGGGCAGGCGGCCCGGCTCGTGCAGCCCCGGGGTGTCCCAGAAGATCAGCTGGGCCGCGGGCCTGGTCAGGACGCCCAGGATGCGGTGGCGGGTGGTCTGGGGCTTGTCCGTGACTATGGCCACCTTTTCGCCCAGAAGGCGGTTCAGGAGGGTGGATTTGCCCGCGTTGGGCGCGCCCACGATGGCCACGAAACCGGCCTTATGCCCGCCGGCCGCCTGGGGACTCATTGTCCGGCTTCTTTTTTGAGCTTGGCCAGGGCCTCCCGGGCCGCGGCCTGCTCGGCTTCCTTCTTGGTGCCGGCCGCGGCTTCGGCCAGGCGCACGCCGCTGAGGCTGATGGCCATGAGGAAGCGGCGGGCGTGGGGGGGGCCCTGGGTATCCACCAGTTCATAGGCCGGAGTGCCCAGGGTCCGGCGCTGGGTTTCCTCCTGCAGGCGGGTCTTGTAATCCGGCAGCATGTCGGCCCAGGTTTCGGGCCGGTCCAGGTAGGGCCGCCACATTTCCCGGGCTTCGGCCCGGGCCTTATCCAGCCCGCCGTCCAGGTAAACGGCCCCCAGGACGGCCTCCACGGCGTCGGCCAGCACCGAGGCCTTGTCCCGGCCCCCGCCCTGGACTTCGCCCGGCCCCAGGATCAAGGCCCGGCCCAGTTCCAGGCCGCGGGCCACCTCGGCCAGCCGGGCCTCGCAGACCAGGCCGGCCCGGATGCGGGACATCTCGCCCTCGGTCAGCCGGGGTTCGTGGCGAAAAAGAAAGTCGCTGATGACCAAATCCAGCACCGCGTCGCCCAAGAATTCCAGGCGCTGGTTGTCAACCTCGCCCGCGGCGCCGGGCCCCGCCCCGGCCGAGCGGTGGGTCAGGGCCGCGGCCAGGAGGCCCGGCTCTTGGAAGCGGTATTTGATGAGGTCCATGTTTCCTCGGAGCTTTAAAATGAAGCGGTCATTCAGGCCGGCCCTGGCCGGGGGGCCCCGGCAGGCTGGTTTTAAGATAGTCGGCCAGCCCGTCGAAAGCGCCGTTGCTCATGACCACGACGACGTCGCCGCGCCTGGCCTCGGCGGCCAGGGCCGCCCCCAGGCTCAGGCCGTGGTCAAAAAGCCGCGCCCGGCCGCCGAGGTCGCCGGCCAGGCGGTCGGAATCCAGGCGGTTATCGGCCGGCGCCTTGTGAATGTCCGGGGGCCGGCGCAGAAAGACCAGGTCGGCCAGGGCCAGGGCGGCGGCGTAGTCATTTTGAAAGACGGCCCGGCGGCTGGTGTTGCTGCGGGGCTCGAAGGCGGCCAAAAGCCGCCGGCCGCCGTAGGCCGCCTTGAGGGCGGTCAAGGTGGCGGCCACGGCCGTGGGATGGTGGGCGAAGTCGTCAATCAGGGTCACGCCCCCGAAATCGCCCAGCACCTCCTGCCGCCGCCGGACTCCCTTGAAGCCGGCCAGGGCCCGGGCCAGAACCCGGCCGTCTCCGCCGCCGCCCAAAAAAGCCGCGGCGGCGGCGGCGGCGTTTAAGGCATTATACACCCCGGGCCGGGTCAAGGACAAGCGGGCGAAAAAGCCTTCCGGGCCGGACAGTTCAAACTCCGAGCCGGGGGCGCCAAGGTTCAGGCCGGACACCCGCCAGTCGTTGTCCGGGCTCCGGCCGTAAAATTCCGGCTTGGCCCGGCTCCGGGCGGCCACCCGCCGGACCAGGGGACTGTCGCCCCAGGCTATGAGGCGGCCTTC
>JAITUX010000181.1 GCA_031286085.1 Candidatus Adiutrix sp.
TTGCCCATATCGGCTTCCGTCTTTTCCAGGGCCAGCCGGCCGCGGACCGTCACCACGTCCATGGAGCGGATGCCCTTGCGCGGCTCTTTCACCGTCACATGGATGATCTGGTTCGCCGGCGGCGGCGGGACATGTATGCAGGCCCCGAAATACGGCACCAGCAAAAACTCCTTCAGTTCCTCCTGGCCGGTGAAATCCAGCGAGGCCACGAAACCTGAAATTTGTATCTCCCGGCCTTTCAAGGCGGGATTGGTGGGGGCCTCGTCCCACATTTTCTTGAATTTTTTCAAGGCCAGTTCAACGCGCGGGTCGTTGTCCGCCATTTCCGCAAAGTTCAGGCTGTCGAACACCTGGCCGGGGTCCCAGCCCGGCGGAATAAGGTCGTCCCAGGTCGTCCGCGCATAGCGCTCGTCCGGCCCGGCGGGGCTGGAAGCGACGACCGCCGCCCCCGGAACCACGAACAGCGGCGCGGCCAAGAGGATAAGCACCAAAATATGGGCGCGTTTCATGGCCGGCCCGGTTACGTCGAGACGCTCAAGCCGTCCGCCAGGCTCAGGCGGTACGCGCGAAGCGCCGGTATGAGGCTGGCCAGAAAACCGACGGCCATTATGCCGCCGAGCAATATCCATTCGCCCCGCTCCGGCGGGGAGAGGCGCAGCCCCAGCCCGTAGCTTTCCGCCAACAGCGGCCCCAGGCCGGCTATCAGGAGGCAGAGCATGGCCAGGCCGAACAAGACGCCGGCGGTCATCAGCAATACGCCTTCCAGGCTCAAGAGGGTGACTATATCCCGGGGACTGGCGCCGGCGGATCTCAGGATGGCCAATTCCCTCCTCCGCTCCCCCAGGCCGGCCAGTATTGCGGAGACCAGGCCGGCCAACCCGGTCGCCGTCACCAGGCCGGAGATTAGGAGGAGCGCGGTTTCCCCCGTGTGCAGCATGGCCCAGAGTTGATCCAGGGCCACCCCGGGCATGACGCCCGTCAGGGCTTCGTGCTGGTCGTCATTGATCTCGCGCTGCACGGCAAAAACGCGGGCGCGGCTTTTGAGGCCCGTCAAAAGCGCGGTCACGCTTTTGGGGGTCAGGCCGAACTTCAGCACCCGTTCAGGCTGAATATGGACGCCGGGCAGGGGGGCGCCCCCCTGCCAGCCGAGATGGATGGCTTCCATGGCCTCCAGGCTTATATACAGAGAATTGTCAATCGGCGTGCCGGTGGGGGCCAAAAGGCCGGTTACTGAAAAGGGCTTGTCCGCGTGTTCAGTGAGGCCGGACCGGCCGGACCCGTGGCTGATGGTCAGTTTACCGCCCAGGGCGTAGCCGGTTTTCCGGGCGGCCCCCGCTCCCAGCACCACGTCGAAAATGCCGGCGAACGGCTCGCCCTGGGCGAAACGCAAGTCCTTGTCCCGCTGATAGTGATAGTGCGTGAAAAAATCCCGGGTGGTGGCCACCACCGGAAACCCCTGGTGGGAATCGCCCAGGGAGATGGGCACGGCCCAGGCCACCTCTCTGTTGGAGGCTATGCGCCGCACGCTGTCCCAACCCATGTTGTTGGTGATGCCGCCCAGGTGGAAAATGGCATACAGCAGAAGCTGCAGGGAACTGCCGCGCGCGCCGACGACCAAATCCGTGCCGGAAACGGTCTGGATGAAGTTTTCGCGCATTTGGGAGCGGACTCGCTCAAGGCCGATGAGCAGCGTGGTGGACAAGGCTATGGAAAAAATGACCAGGACCAGGGTGTTTTTACGGTTCCAGGCGCTTTTCCCGGCCAAGCTCAAAAGGTACCAAAAACGGCTCATGTCTTATGCTCCGGCGGTATTCAATTCGGCCAGCCGCACGTGCCAATTGAATATCCGGGCCAGGCTCTGATCATGGCTGACAAAAATCAGGCTGGCCCGCGCCGATTCGCATTCCTGTATCAGGAGGCGCAGAAAATCCAGGCGGTGTTCCGCGTCCAGGGCCGAGGTCGGCTCATCCGCGATAATAAGCGGCGGAGAGCCGATGAGGGCGCGGGCGGCGGCCACCCGCTGTTGCTGCCCCACGGAAAGTTTCGTCACCGGCCGCCGCCACAAATTCGGCGCCATATCCAGGCGTTCCAATAAAAAGGCGGCGGCTTTTTCCGGGCTGCCGCCCCGCTCCGCGGCCCTGGCCCTTCGCCTGGCGGAAAGGCGGCACGGAATGAGCACATTCTCCCGGATGGACAGATAAGGCACCAGGTTGAACTGCTGAAAAATAAACCCGATGTTATCGCCGCGAAAGGCGTCGCGGCGCGCCCCGGCGAGCGTGTTGACGACTTGGCCGCCGACCGTCACGCTCCCCGCGTTCGGGGTCAGGATGCCCCCGATCAGGCTCAAGAGGGTGCTCTTGCCGCTGCCGCTCGGGCCGGAGAGCAGGCATTTCCCCCCGCTCGGCACCGCGAAGCGGGGAATGCGCAGGGTCGCCCTGGCCTGTCCTGGCCAGAAAAAGACCAAGTCTTTCAGCAGCACCGCGTCCCGCTGAAACTCCTGGCCGCCAGCCGCCGGCGTTTTGGCCGGCCCGCCGCCTCTGTCGCCGCCCGCCAGAATCATGGTTTACCAGGAAAACAGGTGCTTGTCCGGCGTCAGCCTGGCGGCGCGCTGGCCCAGGGGCGTGACGGCCTGGATTTCAATCTCTTCCAGTTTCGGCCAGACGCCGAACAGGAGCACGTCCACGCTGTTCAGTTTTTCCGGCTTGGCGCACAGAAATTCGAAGTTCACGTCCAGGTCGCCATGTTCATTCCTGTCGTCGTAGTCCGTATCCAATTCCACCTTATTAAGGCGGCACTCCGCCGCGGCGGTCAATTTGAACAACGTTTCAGCCTGGTGCAGCCGGGCGGACAAGTCTCGGACCTGCCGCCGCTCTTCCTCGGTCGAGGGCCAGTGTTCAAACGGGAGCATGTTGGCCAGGGGGCTTTCCAATTCGATGTCGACCTCGGTGCCTTCCACGGCTATATTGATGTTCGCCGCGCCGTGCTCATGGGCCTCATGCGCCTGGGCCAAGGGCGGCCAAATAGCCAGCCCGCCCAGCGCGGCGAGTAAAAGAATCTTTTTCATCCGGCTTAAACCTCCTTCGGAATATGCTAGTGCAGCCGCAAATGGAAATTGACGATGAAGGCCAGGCTGACCAGGATCATCACCAAATTAATCTGCCGAAACTTCCCGGAGCATATCTTAAGCAGGGTATAGCTGACGAAGCCGAAGGCGAAGCCGTTGGCGATGCTGTAGGTCAAAGGCATCATGACGATGGTCAGAAAGGC
>JAITUX010000186.1 GCA_031286085.1 Candidatus Adiutrix sp.
GCCGCCGGCCAGGCCGAGGCCGGCCCGGAACCGGCGGCCCCGGCCGGGGGCGGCGGCGCCGCGCGCCCGGCGAAAATGGCGGGGGTGGGGGCCCTTGTGGAGACGCTCGTCCCGGGAGGGCCGGAGAAAGCCGCCCCGGCGGCTCCGCCGGCCCCGCCGGCCCCGGCCGCTGAAAAGGTCTCCGTGGTCCATTTCGACGTCGAGGTGGTTTTTCATACCCTTTACGAACTATGCACCAACGAGGCGGTCAAAGATCATATCCGCCTCATGCGGGAGTCCCAGGCCAATGTTTTCGACGGCCTGGACATCGCCGCGAAGCTGAACGAGCTTTCCTCGAGCGTGGCCATGGAAGACGGCTTTTACAACTTCCCCATTCCGGCCGTTCTCAAGATCCTTTACGGGGCCACCGCTTCCGAGGAATTCCGCAACGTCCTGAAAAAGATGAACCAGACCGCGGCCAGCATTTTTCTGGACAAGGTGCTGCCGGTTGAAGGCGAGATCATGGAAATCGAGGCCGGCGGGGAGGCCCTGTCCGAGGCGGCCCCGGCCGAACCCGTTCCGTCCGGGCCTGCTCCGGCCGGGCCGGTTCCGCCCGAACTCAGAACCCTCCGGGCCCTGACCGCGGAAGCGGACGCCCTGGCCCGGTCCGGGCCGGCGGCCCCGGCCGAGGGCGGGCTTTACACCCACATCCTGACCCAGGACCGCGACGCCCTGGTCCTGCTCATCTCCCAGGCCAACGATCTCATTCTCAAAACCGGCCGGCACCTGACCCGTATCCTGGAAACCCTTTCTTTCCAGGACCTCTCCGGCCAGCGCATCAAGAAGGTGGTCGCCCTTATCGGGAACATCCAGGCCCAGCTTCTGTCCATCCTGGTTTCCGTGGATACCAAGATCAAGGTCCATGAGGCCGGCAAGGAAGAGGCGGCCGACCGGGAAAAGGCCGAGAAAATGGCCCAGGACGAGGTGGACCGGGCCCTGGAAAAACTCATGGTCGCCGCCCCCTCGGAAATGCTGGGCCCGGGGGCGGAAAACCGCCTGAACCAGAACGCGGTCAACGACCTCTTGGCCAACCTAGGCTTCTGAGCCTCAGGCGGATACATTGCGTAACGCTTCAGACCACATGGCGGCCCCGCCGCGTCTTTCGGCCCCGCTCGGAGCCGCCTGGGTTTTCTGGCTTTTGGGGCTTCTGGCCGCGGCGGCCTGCCTGCCTGCGGGCGCCAAGTCCGGAACCCGGCCGGCCGATCTCCTGAGCCAGGCGGAGACGGCCTACAGCCAGGGGCGCTTCGGCCTCTCGGCGGACTATTACCGCCAATTCCTGGCCGCGGAAGCGGAGCCGCCCCGCCTGGAAGCCATTTTGGCCGCCTATGGCCTGGCCTCGGAAAAGGCCGGCCGTTTCCCCGAGGCGGCCCAGGCCTATGAAAGGCTTCTCAGCCGTTTCCCGTCCGGCGAATTCGCCGGCGAGGCCGGCTACCGCCTGGTCTCCGTCCACCTGGCGGCCGGGGACGGCGCCGCGGCCGAACGCCTGGCCGGCCGGCTCAAGGCGGCCGAAACCGACCCCGGGCGCCGGGCGGAACTCGGCCTGGCCCTGGGGCGGGCCCAGTGGCTGACCGGAAACTTCAAGGAGTCGGCCGCAAGTTTTCTGGAAGTCTTTAAAGGCGGGGGCGGCCCGGCCCGGCGGCAGGAGGCGGCCCGGCAGGGGGTTCTGGGCAGCCTGGCCCGCCTGGATTACAAGACCCTGGCGGCTTTGCAGCAGAGTTCCGGGCTGGATTTCCCGGGGCCCGAGGCCGCCTATCTCCTCATCTATCAGACCGCTTCGGCCGGCGACCAGGACCACGCCGGGGCCCTGGCCGACTACTTCCGGCGCTATTACCCGGAAAACCGCCTAAGAGCCCAGGTCGAGGCCGTGCTCCAGGCCCTGGCCGCCAAGGCGGCCTTGCCCGCCCCGGCTTTCGGGATCGAATACGACCCGCGGGCGGAGGTGGAGGTCGCCCTGAAGTCCCAGGCCGGGACCGCCCCGGACCAGGTGACGGCGGTTCAATTGCCGCCCGGCGGGGCGGCCGTGGCCGTCCTTCTGCCCTTGAGCGACCGGAAGGGCGCCGGCCGCTTCGCCCGGGAGGTGGCCCGGGGCCTGGAACTGGCGGTCAAGGAACAGGCCCCCGGCCAGGTCGGCCTGACGGTCCTGGATACCGGCGGTCTTCCGGAACAGGCGGTCCGGCATTTTAACCAGGCCGCCGACGACCCGCGGGTGCTGGCGGTCGTGGGCCCCCTCTTGCGTGATGAAGCCGCGGCCGTGGCCGCGGCCGCGGGCCGGTCCGGCCCGCCCGTCATCGTCATCAGCCAGGCCCCGGAACTGCCCGGCAGCGGGCCCAATGTTTTCCGGCTCTTCCTCACCCCCGGCCATCAGGCCGAGGCCCTGGTCCGCCACGCGGTCCGGACCGAGAAGCATAATGATTTGGGGGTTATCCATCCCGACGACAATTACGGCCGGCTTGTCTTGGCCGCTTTTAAGGCCGAGGCCGCCCGCCAGGGCGCCCGGGTGACGGTGGCCGACAGCTACAGCCCCAAAAACCCCGACCTGGAGGCGGTGGCCTCCCGCCTGACCGGCGGGCAGGGCGCCCGTCTGGCCTCCTCCCGCCAGGGCGTCCGCAAGGTCTCCACCGACTACCAGGCCCAGGTGGCTTGCGGTATCCTTTACCTGCCGGATTCGCCCGGCCCCGTGGCCCGGCTTCTGCCTCTCCTGGCCTTTCACGACGTCACCCGGCTGCCTTATATGGGCTCGGCCCTCTGGCTGGACGATCCCGATTTCCTGGCCGGTTCGGCCCGTTATCTGCAAGGGGCGGTCGTCCCCGCGCCCATCACCGAGCTGAGCCAGCGCCCGGAAAGCCTCCGTTTCTTCAACAGCTTCCAACAGGCTTACGGCCACGCCCCCAACCAGTTCGCGGCCTACGGCTACGATGCGGGCCTGGCCCTTATCCAGGCCCTGGGGCAGGGGGCCGCCAGCCGCGAGGATTTGCGCCGGGCCCTGGCCAAGGGCGGCCAGACGCCCGGCGCCACCGGCCCCTTCAGCTTCGGCCAGGACGGGGAATACCGGGTGGAGCCGGCGCTTTTGACCATCCAGGAGCGGGAGTTCGTCCTTCTGCGGGAACCCGGCCCGTTCCGCTGATTAGAGCTTTGTCAATCACGCCGGCCGTAATGGCCGGCATCCGCGCGGACCGCCGCGCCATAGGAGTGAGTCATGTTTCCCATATGTGATGTCCAAGCGAGTGAGATTCTGGATTCCCGGGGCAACCCCACCGTGGCGGTGGAAGTGTGGCTGGAAGACGGCTTCAGCGGCCAGGCGGCCGTGCCTTCGGGAGCCTCCACCGGCCAGCACGAAGCCTTGGAACTGCGGGACAAGGACGCCAAGCGCTACGGCGGCAAGGGCGTCCTGACGGCCGTCAAAAACGTCAACGAGGTCATCGCCCCGGCCGTCCTCGGCCTGGACGGCCTGGACCAGGCCGGCCTGGACCAGGCCATGATAAAGCTTGACGGCACGGCCGGCAAATCCAAGCTGGGGGCCAATGCCATCCTGGGCGTATCCATGGCCGTGGCCCGGGCCGCGGCCGAGGCCACGGGCCTGCCCCTCTACCGCTACCTGGGCGGCGCCGGCGCCCGGCGGCTGCCCCGCCCCATGCTTAACATCATCAACGGCGGCCCCCACGCCAACAACAGCGTCGATTTCCAGGAATTCATGGTCATGCCCCTTTTCGGCGACACTTTCGCCGAAGCCATCCGCTGCGGCGTCGAGGTTTTTCACGCCTTGAAAAAACTCCTGGACGAGGCCAAGTTCACCACCGCCGTCGGCGACGAGGGCGGCTTCGCCCCCAACTTCAAGAGCAATGACGAAGCCCTGGAATACATAGTCAAGGCCGTCCAGGCCGCCGGCTACAAGCCCGGAACCGACGCGGTCATCTGCCTGGACGCCGCTTCCTCGGAATTCTACGACGAGAAGAAGAAGAAATACGTCTTCGCCAAGAGCGACAAGTCCGTCCGCAACTCCGACGAAATGATCGGCCTCTACCAGGCCTGGCTCAAGAAATACCCCATCCGCTCCATTGAGGACGGCCTGGCCGAGGACGACTGGGCGGGCTGGGCCAGGCTGACCGCCGCCCTGGGCGGCGCGACCCAGCTGGTGGGCGACGATCTCTTCGTCACCAACACCAAGCGCCTGGAACGGGGCATCAAGGAAAAGGCCGCCAACTCCATCCTCATCAAGCTCAACCAGATAGGCACGGTCACCGAGACCCTGGAGGCCATTGAGATGGCCCACAAGGCCGGGTTCACGGCCGTGGTCTCCCACCGCAGCGGGGAAACCGAAGACACCTTCATCGCCGACCTGGCCGTGGCCACCAACTGCGGCCAGATAAAGACGGGCAGCGCCTCGCGCAGCGAGCGCATCGCCAAGTACAACCGGCTGCTGGCCATAGAGGAGGAG
>JAITUX010000259.1 GCA_031286085.1 Candidatus Adiutrix sp.
GTCCGTCGTCTTGGCCCAGATGCCGCCGAGCTGCCCCGGCATAGTCGTCACCCAGCACATGCCGCCCCACTTCACCAAGACCTTCGCGGACCGGCTCAACAACATCTGCCACATCAAGGTCAAGGAAGCGACCGACAACGATTCCGTCGTGCCCGGCACCTGCCTCATCGCCCCGGGCAATTTCCACATGCTCCTGAAACGCAGCGGCGCCCGCTATCACGTGGAAGTCAAAACGGGGCCCATGATCCACCACCAGAGGCCGGCGGTTGACGTGCTGTTCAATTCCGTGGCCAAATACGCCGGGGCCAACGCCATAGGGGTCATCCTCACCGGCATGGGGGCCGACGGCGCCGCCGGGATGAAATCCATGAAAGAGGCCGGCGCCCAGACCATAGCCCAGGACGAAGACTCCTGCGTGGTCTTCGGCATGCCCAAGGAGGCCATAAAACTGGGCTGCGTGGACAAAGTCATCACCCTGAAGAAAATCACCCAAAGCGTCATGGACATGCTGTGAACGGGCCGAGAAATTGAAGACGGCGTTTCCAGAGACGGGCTGGTCGTGCCGGGACGAGGCCAGCGGCCTTTTCCACCAGGCCCACTTCCTGGCGGCCCTGGAAGGGGAATTGGCCAGGTGGGACCGCTGGGTCCGTCCCCTGGCCCTGGCCCTGGTGGAACTTGAGCCGGCCCCGGATTGGGCGGCCTTCGGCCACTTGGCCCAGTCCGCGCTCCGGTCGGTCGACCTGGCGGCCAGGCTGTCGGACAACCTGGCCGGCTTTCTCTTCCCGGAAGCCGGCCGGGCCTGGGCCGGACGCCGGCTGGCCGAATTTCTGGCCGAACTGCGGCGGGACGCCCGCCTGGGCCGGTCGGACATCAGGACCGGCCTGACCTTGGCCCTGCCCCGGGCGGACCTCTCGGCCGGAGAAATGATGGCCCTGGCCCTCCGGGACCTATCCGGCGGCCCGGACCGGGCCGCCCGGGCCCCGGAGGCAGACCCTGTCACGTTCATAATTGAAGATGAACTCCGCCTGCTCTTCGAGGGTTTCCGCGCCCTGGAAGACGGCCGGAGGCCCTGAACCCGAAATCCAGACCAGGCCGCCCCGGTTTTCGGCGGCCGTCACAACCAAGGAAGCCCCTCCGGAGGCTCCTTTCGCAGGAAAAAATGGCTTTCCCCTCCCTGACCCTAGGCAAGATCTCCATCCCCCTGCCCATCATCCAGGGCGGCATGGGCATAGGCATATCCCTGAACAGCCTGGCCGCGGCCGTGGCCCTTGAAGGCGGCGTGGGCGTCATCGCCGGCGCCCTCATAGGCTTCAATGAAAAGGACATTTCCCGCAACCCCGAGGTCGCCGACTGCCGGGCCCTGACCGCGGAAATAAGGGCCGCCCGGGCCAAGAGCCGGGGGGCCTCCGGCCTCTTGGGAGTCAACATCATGGTGGCCCTGGTGAACTTCGCCGCCCTGGTCCGCACCGCCCTGGCCGAAAAAATCGACGTCATCTTTTCGGGCGCGGGCCTGCCGACGGACCTGCCGGCCTATCTCCGGGAAGCGGCCGAAAGAGCGCAGGAGGAGATCCACACCAAACTGGCGCCCATAGTCTCCTCGGCCCGGGCCGCCACCCTCATCGCCAAGAAATGGCTGGCCCACTACGGCCACGCCCCGGACCTGGTGGTGCTGGAAGGCCCCCAGGCCGGCGGCCACCTGGGGTTCAGCCGGGACCGCATCGAGGCCGAGGACCAGCATCTCCACCGCCTCCTGCCGGAGGTGCTTGACGCCGTAAAACCCTTCGAGGACAAGTGCGGTCGGGCCATCCCGGTCCTGGCCGGCGGCGGCATTTACTCCGGGGCCGACATACGCGTGATCCTGGAAATGGGCGCCGCCGGCGTCCAGATGGGCACCCGCTTTGTGACCACCTGGGAGTGCGACGCCGCCCTGGCCTTCAAAAAAGCCTATCTCGAGGCCGGCGACCGGGACCAGATGATCATCAACAGTCCGGTGGGCATGCCCGGCCGGGCCATCCGCTCGCGCTTCCTGGAAGACATGGAAAACGGGCTGAAACGGCCGGGGGGGTGCATCTACCACTGCATAAAGACCTGCGACCCGGCCACCGCCCCCTACTGCATAAGCCTGGCCCTGATCAACGCCCAGCGCGGCCAGCTGGACCGCGGCTTCGCCTTTGCCGGCGCCAATGTGGGCCTGGTCAACGACATCGTCTCCGTCAAGACCCTCATCGAGACCCTGCGCGCGGAATACGAGGCCGCCTCGACCGCGGCCTGAAACAGGGGCCGGGCCGAACAAGGTTTGGGGAACATCGGATTTCGCGGACATAACACTTAGGAGGCTGACTATGGCCGTCAGATACCAGGACCTGGGCCTGGTCAACACCCGGGAGCTGTTCGCCAAGGCCGTGAAGGGCGGTTACGCCGTTCCGGCCTACAACTTCAACAACCTGGAGCAACTCCAGGCCATAATCATGGCCGCGACCGAGACCCGGAGCCCGGTCATTCTCCAGGTCAGTTCCGGCGCCCGCAAATACGCCAACCAGACCCTTCTGCGCTATATGGCCCAAGGGGCCGTTGAATACGCCAAGGAACTCGGCCAGGGCCGGAACATTCCCATCGTCCTCCACCTCGACCACGGCGACAGCTACGACCTGTGCGTAAACTGCATTGAAACCGGTTTCTCCTCGGTGATGATCGACGGCTCTCACCTCCCCTACGAGGAAAACGTCGCCCTGACCAGCCTGGTGGTGGGATACGCCCACCGCCACGAAGTCACGGTGGAGGGCGAGCTGGGTGTCCTGGCCGGGGTCGAGGACGACGTCGCGGCCGAGACCCACACCTATACCGAGCCAGACCAGGTGGAGGATTTCGTCCGTAAGACCGGCTGCGACTCCCTGGCCATCTCCATAGGCACATCCCACGGCGCCTACAAGTTCAAACCAGGACAGAAAGCCGAAATCCGGCTGGACATCCTGAAGGAAATCGAAACCCGCATTCCCGGTTTCCCCATCGTTCTCCACGGCGCCTCCTCGGTGCCACAGGACCTGGTGATGAAAATCAACCAATTCGGCGGCCGGCTCGACAACGCCATCGGCATCTCCGAGGCCCAGCTGCGGGAAGCCGCCAAAAGCGCCGTCTGCAAAATCAACATTGATTCCGACGGCCGCCTGGCCATGACCGCGGCCATCCGCGAGACCTTCGCCGCCAAGCCCGGGGAATTCGACCCGCGCAAATACCTCGGCCCCGCCCGGGACGCCCTCAAGGCGATGTATAAGCACAAGAACGACGCCGTCCTGGGTTCTTCCGGCCACGCCTTCGACTGAATTGTGAAGGCCGCTTGGTATGAGGCCCAATTGCCGCCGGGCCTGGACCCGGGGCCGCGTTTTTTGGGGTGGAACGCCAGGAACGGCTCGGGAGAAAAGGATGACAATGCGCGTAAGCCTAAGCCTGCTCCTGGCCGCGGCCCTGGTCCTTCTGGCCCCGGCCGGCCGGGCCGCCCCGGCGGCCAAAAAAAAAGTCCATCTCGGCCTGGCCATTAATTCCATCGACAATGAGTATTGGCGCCAGGAAGCCGAGGGCGGCCGGCTTTTCGCCGCCAGCCTGCCCGCCGGCTCCATCGTGACCCAGATTCTGACCTGCGACGGCGACGATGCGAAACAACTCGCCGGCCTCCGGGCCTTCGTGGCCGAACACAACCGCAACGCCATATTATACGTCGATCCCTCCAGCGCGGCCAACACCGCCGCCATAGCCACCCTCTGCGAAGAATTCGGCGTTTACTGGACCAGCGTCTGGCATTTGGCCAAGGGCTTAAGTCCCATGGACTTCCGTTATTACGTCATGCACCAGTCGGTGGACGGCGTCAAGCAGGGCTACGACATAGCCGCCCGCATGTTCAAGGAATTCAAGACCCCCGGCCGGGGCCGGATTCTGGCCATCCAGGGGCTCTCGAGCAACGATTCGGCGGCGGAACGCTATGAGGGACTGCGGAAGGCCCTGGCCGAATACGGCGGAGTGGAACTCCTGGACACCGCCGCCTGCGACTGGAATCCCCGCCTGGCCCTGGAGGCCACCCGCGCCTGGCTGGACAAATACCAGGACTTCGACGGCATCTGGAGCGCCAACGACGACATGGCCCTGGCGGCCGTCGAAGCCCTGAAGACCATGGGCCTCAACCGGAAAATCAAGGTGGTGGGCGTGGACGGCACCGCCGCGGCCCTGAACGCCGTTGAAAACGGCGACCTGGTCTGCACCGCGGTCAACAACGGCTATCTCCAGGGCGGCTACGGCGCCGCCTACGCCTACCTCGCCTGGGCCGGGAAAATAGACCCGGAAAAACTGCCCAGGCGCCAGCGGGCCTTCTATATCGAAAGCGAATTGGTGGACCGGGACAGCCTGGCCGGCTACCGCAGGAAATTCGTCCATAACTTGCCCGTTTACGACTATAACGACCTGGAGTTTCCCGTCGGCCGCCCCATGCGCCTGCGGTCCGCCAGGTAAAGGCCTAACTCCGCGCCCGCGGCGCACGCCCAAGAAGCCCTGGAACAGACAACAGGAGGTGGATCATGTCAGAAATCACGGATATTAAACGCGCGCCCCGGCCCAAGGAGCTGTTCGAGGAAAACCGGCAAAAGTTCAATGAAGCCGTGGCCAAGGGCCTGGTGCCGGATTTCAGCCGCCAGAATCTTTCGGATCTGGATTTGATGGGTTTCGACCTCCACAACGCCAACCTGTCCGGGGCCTATCTCCGGGGGGTCAGCCTGTGCGGGGTGGACCTTTCCGACGCCTATCTTCACGGGGCCAGCCTGAAGGGCGCCCGGGTCAGCGGCTGCCTGTTTCCCCCGGAAATATCGGCCCAGGAAATTTTGCTGTCGCTGGATAAAGGCATCAGGATAAGGCACATCAAGCCCAGGAAGCAGGGCTGACGAAAGCCGCCGGGACAACCCAGGCGCCCAAGGGTTTTTAGTTTCTCTCCTCCGCGAGTCTTTGGGGAGGCGGCCGCCGAATTCAGGCCGCGGTGAAGGTGAAGAAAATGAGCTGTCCCACAAACGAAGCCATGAAATGCAATTG
>JAITUX010000271.1 GCA_031286085.1 Candidatus Adiutrix sp.
TAGGCCCCTGTTGCGCCGAGTTCGTCAACCACCAGGCCGAACTCCCGCCCGGCTTCCGCGCCTTCATGGTCCGGGAAAACTATTTCGATTTCTGGGCCTTAAGCCGCCGGCAACTGGCCGAGGCCGGCCTTAAAGAAGAAAACATCGAGACGGCCGGCCTCTGCTCCCGCTGTTCCCAGGAATTTTTCAGCTACCGGCGGGGCGACACCTGGCCGCGCTTCGGCTTTCTGGCCGGGGTCCGGCCGGAAGTTCCCGGCCCATGACGGCCAGCCCCGCCCCCTTGATCGCCTTCGGCCGGCTGAGGGCCGGCCGAAGGCTTTCGGCCGACACCTTCTGGCTGGATGTTGAAACTCCGGCCGCGGAGAGCTTCCGGGCTCCCGGCTGCTTCCTAAAGCTCCGGGGCTGGCCGGAACCCGGACCCCTTTTGGACCGCCCCTTTTCCCTTCACCGGGTCCAGGCCGGCGGCCTTCAACTGCTCATCCGGCGGGTCGGCCCGGCCACGCGGCTGCTCTGCGGCCTGGCCCCCGGCCGGCCGCTCAAAATCACCGGGCCCTTGGGCCGGCCCCTGACCGAGATAATACCGGACCCGGCCGATTTCTACCTGGTGGCCGGGGGCGTCGGCCTGGCCCCCATGGCCCTGGTCTTGGACTGGCTGCGGGAATCCGGGCGGCGGAGCCGGCTTTTCTACGGCGAGCGCTCCGGGCGCCACCAGGTGGACCCGGCTTGGCTGGCCGCCTGGGCCGATGATTTCACGGCCACGGTGGACGACGGCTCCGGTTATGGCCGCCCGGGCCTGGTGACCGAACCCCTGGCCGAGGCTTTGGCCCGGGAGCCCCGCCCGATCCTGGCCTGCGGGCCGCCCCCCCTCCTGGCCGCGGTCACCGGCCTGGCCGAGCGGTTCGGGGTCGCGCCCTGGGTCTGGCTGGAGGCCGGCATGGCCTGCGGCCTGGGGGTCTGTCTCTCCTGCAGCCTGCCCCTTAAGGAAGGCGGACGCTTCAAGGTCTGCCGCGAGGGGCCGGTGGCCGACGGCCGGACCCTGGACTGGGAGGCCGCGTGAAAGAACCGGACCTCACCGCCCGGCTGGGCCCCCTGACCTTGAAGAATCCGGTGCTGACCGCCTCCGGCACCTTCGGCTACGGCCTGGAATTAAAGGACTTCTGCCCGCCGGCCGCCTTGGGCGCGGTCATCGTCAAGGGCCTTAGCCTTTCGCCCTGGCCCGGCAATCCCGGCCCCCGCATGTTTGAAGTCCCGGGCGGGCTGATGAACTCCATCGGCCTGGAAAACATGGGCGTGGAGGCCTTCGTGACCCGGGCCCTGCCGCCGCTCCTGGCCGCCGGGGCCACGGTGGGGGTCAACATCCTGGGCCGCTCGCCGGAAGAATACGGCCGTCTGGCCGCCCGCCTGGCCGGCACGGAAGCCCATTTTCTGGAGGTCAACGTCAGTTGCCCCAACGTGGCCAAGGGCGGGGCGGCTTTCGGCGGCGACCCCCGGGCCGTGGACGAAATAAGCCGGGCGGTGCGGGAAATGGGCGGGGGCAAGCCCTTTCTGGTCAAATTGACGCCCCTGGTCTCGGACATCGCGGCCGTGGCCGCGGCGGCCGAAGGGGCCGGGGCCGCGGCCGTTTCCCTCATCAACACCCTCCCCGGCCTGGCGGTGGACCTGGCCCGCCGCCGGCCCCGACTGGGGGGCGGACTGGGTGGCCTGTCGGGCCCGGCGGTCAAGCCCCTGGCCCTGCGCCAGGTCTGGCTCTGCGCCCAGGCCCTGAAAATTCCGGTGGTGGGCCTGGGCGGCATCATGACGGCCGAGGACGCCTTGGAATTCATCCTGGCCGGCGCCGAAGCCGTGGAAGTGGGCACGGCCACCCTCATCGACCCCCGCGCCCCCTTGACCATCCTGGAAGGGCTGAAAGACTGGCTGCGCCGGGAGGGCCTCCCGAACCTCGGACAGATCCGGGGCGCGCTTAGAATATGAATTCCAGCGCGGGCCGCTCAAAACTCAGGCTCCTGGCCCTCGTGTCGGTCCTGGCCCTGGCCAACCTCATTCTGGCCGCGGCCATTTTCGGGCCCAACCTGGCCCTGCGCCTCTATCTTGAACGCTTTCTGCCAGCCCGGACGGGCCTGGCCGTCACTTGCCGCCGGGCCGAGGCCAGCCTCCTGGCCCGCGGCCTGACCCTGGACGGCCTGACCCTGGACGGCGAAGGCCTGGGCCGGCTGACCTTCGGCCGGCTCGAAATCTCAGGTCTTAACCTCCTGAACATCTTAACCGCCCGGCCCGGGCGGGACCTGGCCGAAACCCTGAGCCTGACGGACCTCCATTGGGTCCGTGAAAAAGGAACCCTGGCCGCCGACTCTCTCCGCGTCCGGCGGCCGAACCGCCAGGCGGCCGAAACCGATCCGCCCTTCCAAAGGCTTGACCTGGCCGGCCTGAGGGTCGAAGGCCCGGGGCCTCCGGCCTCGGCGCGATTCCAGGTGAATAATCTGGAAATCCTGAATTCCGGCGAGCTTCAGGCCGACCTTGGTTTTCAGGTTTCAGCCGCGGCCGGGCTCTGGACCGGGGAGGTCAGGAGTCTGGCTTTGGACAGCGTCAACGCCGTCGCGGACCGCTGGCTCCAAGGCGAAGGCCGGATATTGGACCTCTGGCCGGAACTCCTCCAGTTGCGGGTGGATTCCGGCCGGCTGGCCTTGGACGGCCGCCCGGCCGTCCTGGTCAAGACCGCCCGCCCCGAGCCCAGGTTCCTGTTCACCAAGTTCAGTCCCGCGGCGGTCTCCCGCAATTATTTCCTGGAACTCAGCATCCGGCCCGAGGTCCTGGGCCGGACGGCCCCCTTCTGGTCGGACCTGGCCGACCTGGCCGGCGGGGTCCTGGATTTGGAGCTGTCCCTGGACCTGACCTTGGACCCCTGGGAGCGGGCCGGCCAGCTGCGGAATCTAAGCCTGGAGGGCCGGGGCCTGGGCCGCCTGGATATGGCCTTTGAATTGAGCGGCCTGGGGCCGGTGGGTAATTCGGCGGCCGAATACCTGGCCGCCCTGGCCCCGGCCCGGCTCCACAGTCTCAGCCTGGCCTTTAAGGACCAGGGCTTCATGGCCAGGTATTACGCCTGGCTGGCCAAGGCGGGGGGATGGAAGGAAGCCGAAGTCCCGGCCCGCCTCAAGGCGGACTTCCTGGCTCCCATCTTCCAGGCCCTGGCCAAGGAAGGGGGCTTTTCAAATATCCCGGCCTGGGCCGAGGCCGTCGGAGCCTTCCTGGACCGGCCGGAAAACATCATGCTCTCAGCCGGCCCGGCCCGGCCCTGGCCCTTGGCCAGCCTTGTCAAAACGGGCGGATATGATATAATCAAGGAATTGGGAATGACCTTGACCGTCAATGACCGGCCCCCATTGAGAGCGTCAAGCGATTGAAAGGCCGGCCGAGCCAACCTTTTAATCGCTTGGCTCTCACTTTTGGCGAGCCTCCTTCCGTCGGCCGGCTTATTTTGATGGCCCTTTTTTTTAACCGCTCCATGTTCCGGCCACGGCCGAAAAACTCCGGCCGGCCAAGCTGCCCGCCGGCTTGAGGGTCTGGGGCCCGCGGCCCCAGAAAGAAAACACCATGAAACCAAAGACCGCTCTGTTCATCATCCTGGCCCTGGCCGCCTTGGCCGTAGCGAACTATACCGCCTCCCGGCTCTTGACCGACGCCGCCCCCTATGAATCGTTCGCCATGATCATGGACCGCCTGAGCGGACCGGGCCAGTGGTCGGCCCAAAGCCATGAGGAATCCTCGCAGGGCCTGATGGTCAAAGACCTGACCTTCCCGGCTTCCTCCAGCCTCATCGTCCAGGCCGAAGGGGAAGGGCGGGACGGCCAGGTGAGTTTGGCTTCGGTCTTCATCAAAAAGCTTC
>JAITUX010000042.1 GCA_031286085.1 Candidatus Adiutrix sp.
CACGTTTTTTATGGCTCGAAATATTTTCAATATTCCTCGCCATAAAAAACGCTCGCGCCTTGCCAGTGACCAAAAATCCTCATTAATCAGAGTTTCCCCGGCGCTTTCATTCAAGCTTCCGGTTGCCCGCCGGCCCGGCCGGGTCCAGGGCTGAACCCTGGGCGTTTTTAATTCCAGTAACCTGCCGGCCCCCTGTCCAAAGCCTAAGCCTTGACCGGCCAGCGGCCAGGCGGCAGCCTGGCCGACCCGGGTCCAGGGCTCAGCCCTGGGGGCTCAGCCCTGGCCGAAGAGGAGGAAGACCTCGCGGTTGCCCCGGGGGCCGGGCAGCCGGGAGGGGGCTTGGCCCAGAACCGGCCGGGGCGGGTCAAGGGCCGGCCCCAGGGCTTGGATTTTAGCCACGGCCGATTCAATGTCGGCCTGGTTTCTCACCACGCCGTTTTTGCCCACCCGGTCCCGGCCGACTTCGAACTGGGGCTTGACCAGGGCCAGCAGGCGTCCTTCGGGCCTCACCAGCCCGGCCGCCGGCGGCAGGACCAGGGCCAGGGAGATGAAGGAAACGTCCAGCACCGCCAAGTCGAAGTCGCGGCCCAGGCCGGCCTCGGCCAGGCGGCGGGCGTTCAGGCCCTCAATAAGTTCAACCCGGGCGTCGGCGGCCAGGCCGGAGTCCATGAGGGCCCGGCCCACGTCCACGGCCGTGACCCGGGCCGCGCCGTGCCGCAGAAGGCAATCGGTGAACCCGCCGGTCGAGGCCCCCACGTCCAGGACGGCCCAGCCCGCCGGGTCCAGGCCGAAATCGGCCAGGGCGCCTTCCAGTTTCAGCCCCCCCCGGCTGACGAAACGCCGCCGGGGCGTAACGGTGAAAACCGTATCCGGGGGCCACAGTTCCCCGGCCTTGGCCACCGCCCGGCCGGCGGCGAAAACCTCGCCGGCCATGATAAGGGCCTGGGCCTTGTTGCGGCTCGCGGCCAGCCCGCCCGCCGCCAGGAGTTCGTCGGCCCGTTTCCGGGCGGGCTTGGTCACCACTCCCAACTGGTTTTCAAGAGCTCCGGGTCCCGGATCAGGAGTTCGGCGATCTCCACGGCGTTGGCGGCCGCGCCCTTGCGGAGGTTGTCGGCCACTATCCACATGACCAGCCCGTTTTCATGGGACAGGTCGGCCCGCACCCGGCCGACGAAGACCTCGTCCCGGCCGACGGCGTCTATGGGCATGGGATAACGCCCCGCCTCCGGCTCGTCGACCACCATGAGGCCCGGGGCCCGGCGCAGGAGTTCCCGGGCCGCGCCGGGTTCCAGGCGGCGGCCGGTCTCTATCCAGACCGCTTCGGAATGGCCGTGGAAGACGGGCACCCGCACGCAGGTGGCCGAAACCTTGATCAGGGGGTCGCCGAAAATCTTGCGGGTCTCGTTGACCATCTTCATCTCTTCCTTGGTGTAGCCGTTGTCGGTGAAGACGTCCACCTGCGGCAGGCAGTTGAAGGCGATGCGATGGGGATAGACCTCCCGGGTGACCTCCTGGAGGTTGTAGAGCTGGCGGGTCTGTTCGGCCAATTCCTCGACGGCCTTTTGCCCGGTGCCGGAGACGGCCTGGTAGGTGGACACCACGATGCGCCGGATGCCCACGGCGTCGTAGATGGGCTTCAAGGCCGCCAGCATCTGGATGGTGGAGCAGTTGGGGTTGGCGATGATGCCCCGGTGCTGGCGGAGGGCCTGGGCATTGACTTCGGGCACCACCAGGGGCACCCGGTCGTCCTGCCGCCAGAAGGAGGAGTTGTCCACCACCGGGCAGCCGCCGCGGGCGGCGATGGGGGCGTATTCGCGGCTGGCCGCGGCCCCGGCCGAAAAAATGGCCAGATCCAGGCCCTGGAAGGACTTGGGGGTCACGGCGGCCACGGTCAGCTCCCCGCCGGGGAAGCTGAGTTTCCGGCCCGCCGACCGCTCCGAGGCCAGGGCCCTTATTTCCGAATAGGGGAAGCCCCTGTCCTCCAGGCAGTTTAGGACTTCGCGGCCCACCGCGCCCGTGGCGCCCAGCAACCCCACCTTGTAATCCCGGCTCATGTTTTCGGCGTCCCTTCGCCCTTGGTTTCCGGCGGATTTTCAGAATCGCCCAACTATACAATATAAAAAAATTCACCGCAAGCTTTTCGCCGCGGCCGGGGTTCGGGCGGCCCGGAGAGGCCTTAACCGGCCGGGGTTCGGGCCAAATATATCTATTTATTTAGTTTTAAATAAGTGTTGCTTCAAAGCCCGGTTTAGTTTACATTAGTCTAATTACGGGAGGCCAGACTTGTCTCGGCCTGAAAAAAAAGAAGAAAAAGTTAATAAGCTGATGGAAATTGATTTCCAGGGCCGTCTTCATTGGCTGCCGGCTCCGGGAGGCCTGTTTATGGCCGCGCTTTTAGACGACCCGGCCTGGGCCGACCAGGATATGGCCGCCCTGTTTTCGCCCGGGGAGCTTTCCGCCCGCCGGGGCGGGGCGGGGGCCCGGGGCTGGCTCCTGGGCCGCTTGGCGGCCAAGGCCGCGGCCGGGCGGCGCTGGCGCCTCTCCCCGGCCGAGGTGGAAATAAAATCCGGGCCGGCCGGCCGGCCCTGGAGTTTCCGGGCCTCGGCCCCGGCCGGTTTCATCTCCTTAAGCCACACCCGGGGCGCGGCCGCGGCGGTGGCCGCCGACCGGCCGGTGGGGGTGGATTTGGAGCCCTGGTCCAGGCCCTTGAGCGACCGGGCCTGGACATGGTCCTTCGCGCCCGGGGAGAGGCGCCTGGCTGAAAGCGGCGGTTCTTTCCCGGCCCGTCTGGCCCTGTGGTGCGCCAAGGAAGCGGCGGCCAAAAGTTGGGGCCGGGCCTTGCTGGATAATCTGCCCCGGGTGCGGGTGGCCGAGGCCGATTGGCCGGCCGGCCGCCTGACCGTGGCCTGGCGGGGCCGGGGGCGGAAGATGAGCGAGGTCCGCCTGTCACGCTGGGACGCCTACTTGGTGGCCCTGGCCCAATCCCGCCCGGAATAAGGAAAGGCAGCCAGATGACGCTTGAGGAAATATACGCCCGGCTGGACGACCCGAGCCGGCCCCTGTATTTCAGGGCCGACGGGCGGCTTGGGGAAGCGGGCGGGGCGGAGGTGGCCGCCGTCATTCCGGCCTTGTCCCCGGCCGATTTCGGCTCGCCGGCCTTTCGTGAGGAATACGGCCTCAAGCTGGCCTACGTGGGCGGCGCCATGGTGGGGGGCATCAGTTCCCGGGCCATGGTCCGGGCCTTGGCCGAAGGCGGCGCCCTGGGCATCTTCGGGGCCTCGGGCCTTCCGCCCTCCCGGGTGGAGGAGGAGGTGGCCGCCCTTAACCTGGAGTTGGCCGGCCGGCCCTTCGGTTCCTGCCTCATCCACGCCCCCCACGACCCGGCCTGGGAAGAGCGGGTGACCGAAATATATCTCAAGCACCGGGTGCGCGTCATCGAGGCTTCGGCCTTCATGCAGATCACCCCCCACCTGGTGCGCTATCGCTTAAGCGGCGCTTTCCGGCGGCCGGACGGAACCGTGGTCCTGCCCAACCGCATCCTGGCCAAGGTTTCCCGGCTGGAACTGGCCAAGCGTTTTTTCGCCCCGCCGCCGGAAAAACTGGTCCGGGCGGCCCTGGAGCGGGGCTGGCTGACCCCGGCCGAAGCCGAGCTGGCGCCCCTGGCGCCCCTGGCCGGCGACCTGACCGCCGAGGCCGATTCGGGCGGCCACACCGATTTCCGACCGGCCCTGACCTTGTGGCCGGCCCTGGCCGCCGCGGCCCGGGAAGCCGCCGCCCGGCAAGGCTACCCCGTTCCCCTGCGGGTGGGGGCGGCCGGCGGCCTGGGGACGCCCTGGGCCATCCTGGCCGCCCGGGCGGCCGGCGTTGACTATTTCGTCACCGGCTCCATCAACCAGTCCTGCCTGGAATCCGGCCTGGCCCCGGCCGCCCGGGAGCTTTTGGCCAAGGCCGGCCAGGCCGACATGGCCTCGGGACCGGCGGCGGACATGTTCGAAATGGGGGCCAGGGTCCAGGTTTTGAAGTTCGGCACCCTCTACGCCATGCGGGCCCAGAAGCTGGCCGAACTCCACCGGCAGCACCAGGCCCTGGAGGATATTCCCGCCGCGGAACGTGAAAACCTGGAAACCCAGATCTTCAAAGCCCCCCTGGCCGAAATCTGGAAGCAGACCCGGCTGTTTTTCATGGAGCGGGAGCCGGCCCAGGTGGAGCGGGCCGAAAGGGATGCCAAGCATAAAATGGCCCTGGTCTTCCGCTGGTACCTGGGCCAGGCTTCCCGCTGGGCCATAGCCGGAGCGGAGGACCGCCGGGCCGACTGGCAGATTTTATGCGGGCCCGCCCAGGGGGCCTTCAACGAATGGGCCCGGGGCAGCCTTTATGAAAAGGCCGAAAACCGCCGGGTCATGGATTTGGCCCTGAACCTCTTCCACGGGGCGGCCGTCCTGATCCGGCGCCAGATGGCCCGGACCCTGGGGGTCGCGCCCCCGGGCCCGGCCCCGGAACTGAAACCCCGGCCCGCGGCCGAACTGGCCGGCTTCGCCGGCGGCTGACGGCCTATACCCCGCCTGGCTTTTAATCGGGGAAACCGAGATTTTGTCCGGGGCGTCAAGACGCCCCAAACATAAAAAATACTTATTTTTGACTTTTCGGGCCCTGATGGCCCTCGAATGTTAGGTCCTAAACAAAACAAGGCGGTTCGCCCTTAACGGCGGTCCCCAAATTGAGGCCCCACAAGGCCCTTCCATTGATTTTGGCTTCGGCCATAGTATAAAAAAATATCAAGAGTTAACCATCATGACCTTGTCCGCCAGCAAAGCCGTAAGCGGCCGTTCCGCCGCCGAACCCATCGCCGTCATAGGCCTTTCGGCCAGTTTCCCCGGGGCCGGGGACCTGGACGCCTACTGGGCTGAAATATTGAGCGGCCGGGACGCCCTGACCGAAATACCCGCCTCTTACTGGTCGGCCGCCGACTACTACGATCCCGACCCCAAGGCCGAGGACCGGGTTTACGCCAAGAGGGGCGGCTTTCTTAGCCCGGTGCCCTTCGAGCCCCTGAAATACGGCATAGTGCCCAATGACCTCCCGGCCATTGACAGCACCCAGCTCCTGGCCCTGGTGGCCGCCGACCGGGCCTTGGCCGACGCCGGCTACCCGGCCGGCGGGGCGGCCGACCACCGCCGCACCGCCGTGATCCTGGGGGTGACCGGGGCCTTGAAGATGGTCGTTTCCCTGGGCAGCCGCCTGGCCCATCCCCAACTGCGCCGGGCCCTGGCCGACAGCGGGCTGGATGAGGCCGTGACGGCCGAGGTGCTGAAACGGTTCGCCAATGAATTCACCCCCTGGGTGGAAAATTCCTTCCCCGGCCTTTTGGGCAACGTCACCGCCGGCCGCATCTGCGGCCGGCTGGATTTGGGCGGGGCCAACCTGGTGGTGGACGCCGCCTGCGCCAGCTCCCTGGCCGCGGTCCGCCACGCCTTGATGGAATTGCGGAGCGGCCAGGCCGACCTGGTCGTCACCGGCGGGGCCGACGCCTTCAACGACCCCTTCATGTTCGCCTGTTTTTCCAAAACCCCGGCCCTGTCCCCCACCGGCGAGGTCCGGCCCTTTGACCAGGACGGCGACGGCACCATGCTGGGCGAGGGCGTGGGGCTCCTGGTCTTGAAGCGCCTGGGCGAGGCCCGGCGGGACGGCGACCGCGTCTACGCGGTCATCCGGGAAATCGGCTCTTCCAGCGACGGCCGGGAGGCGGCCATTTTCGCCCCCACCGTCCAGGGCCAGGAAAGGGCTCTCGGCAACACCTACGAAGCGGCCGGCATAGACCCCGGCACCGTGGAACTCATGGAAGGGCACGGCACGGGCACCAACGTGGGCGATACGGTGGAGGTGGAGGCCCTGACCAGGATTTTCAGCCAGAGCCCCCGGGCCGCCGCCGGCCGGCCCTGGTGCGCCCTGGGCTCGGTCAAGTCCCAGATCGGCCACACCAAGGCCGCCGCCGGCGCGGCCGGGCTCATCAAGGCCGTCCTGGCCCTCCATCATAAAATCCTGCCGCCCGCGGTCAAGGTGTCCCGGCCCCTCGCCGTCCTGGACCAGGCCGCTTCGCCCTTCCACCTTTCGGCCCGGCCCCGGCCCTGGGTGAGTTCCGGCAAACAGCCCCGCCGGGCCGCGGTCAGCGCCTTCGGCTTCGGCGGCAGCAATTTCCACTGCCTCCTGGAAGAGGCCGACCCGTCCCGGCCGGGGCCCTCGGCCCCGCCCTTTGAACTCCTGGCCTTGGCCGCCGACAGCCCGGAGGGGCTCCGGGCCGCCCTCAAGCGGGCCGAAACCCTGAGCCCGGCCGAAGCCGCCCGGGAAAGCCGGCGCGCCTGGCGCCCGGCGGCCCCCGCCCGCCTTATCCTCATCGCCGCCCCTGCCGACTGGCCCGCCCGCCTCCGCCTGGCCGGGGAAGCCCTGGAGCGGCCCCTGGCCGAGGGCCAGGCCTGGCCGGAGGGCCTCTTTTTCGGCCAGGGCCCCGCCCCCCTGACGTCCTTCGGCCTCCTCAAGCCCAAGGCCGAGGAGGCCCGGCTGAACGAAGCCCTGGAACTGGCCCTGGCCTGGCCGGAGATGCTCAAGAGCCTGGGCCAGGCCCAGGCCGCCCTGGCCGCCGAGGCCCCGGAACTGGGCCCCCTGGGCCAGATACTCTACCCCCCGGACATGGCTTCGGCCGATTACCGCCGGGTCCTGGAAAACGAATGGGCCGACCCCCGGCCCCGCCGGGCCGCCTGGCGGGCCGCGGCCGAGGGGCTTTCGGCCGTCCTGGCCCGCTTCGGCCTGAAGCCCTCGGCCATAGCCGACCTGGAGGAGGCCGACCCGGCCGCCCTCCTGGCCCGCCCGGAAAACAAGCCGGTGGGCCTATGGGTGACCCTGGGCGGCCCCGAGCCGCAAATCCCCGACCTGGCGGTGTGGATACTGGGGGAAGGCTGGCCGGGGCTGGCCGCGCTCCTGGGCCGCCTGGCCGCCGACGGCCGGCCGGCGGATTTTTCCGCCTGGCCGGCGGCCGAACAGGAGCCCGCGCCGGAGCCCGGGGCGGAGAAGGGCGGGTTCACGGTGCTTATTTCCGGGGCCAACCAGTTCGTGAAGAAGGAACTGCCCCCGTCTCCGTCCGGCCGCCCGCCTTCGGCCGTCCGGCCGGCGGCCCGCCCGGCCGAGACCCCGGCCGGGAAGATGGCCCGGCTGCAAGAGGATTTTCTGCGCCGGCAGGAGGAGATTTTAAGGGAACTGCGCCGGGAACCGGCGAGGCCGGAACCGGCGGGGCCGG
>JAITUX010000048.1 GCA_031286085.1 Candidatus Adiutrix sp.
GCCGAGGCCTTGGGGGTCTCCCCCGGCCAGTTGAACCTCAAAGCCACCACCACCGAAGGCCTGGATTCCACCGGCCAAGGCCTGGCCCTGGCCGCCTGGGCCACGGCCACTTTAAAGCCATCTATAAATATTTAACAATTGTAAAAAACGTGAGCAACGCCGCCAGGGGACAAAAAGACCATTAATCAGCCCCTTTCCTAAAAGGTGTTGCTTATCGTCTCATCTTCGGCCAACTCATTCAGTATCGGGACGGCTTTATAGACTATCTGCAGCTTTCCGGATAATTCCACCTCCGAGGCCGTCAAGTCCGCCCGCAAGAGGGCGGGGCGGAAGGCCAGGTGGGATATGTCCAGCCGGTTCCGGCCCAGCCTTTCGCCCCAAAACGGGGCCAGGGCCGAGTGGAAGTTAAGGTCCAGGGGCAGGGCCGCCTCTTCGCCGCCGATTTTGAAACAGCGCAGCTCATAGCCGGCCTCACCCTGGGGCCAACTTAAAATGAACCGGGTCTCACTGGTCGCCGAGGACGAGGCGGGGATATGGATATCTTCCTTGGGCGGAGCCGCCAGGCAGATCAGGCGGTGCGGCCCGACGGTCAGGAAGTCCAGGACATCGGCCTGGGCCAAGCCGTCCGGCAGGCTTTGAGCCCAGTCCGGCTGCGAGGCGGCCGGGAACGATGGCAGAACCAGGCCCACCCCGCCGTCCTGATCGGCCGAGGGGCGGACCAGGGCCGAGCCGCTCAGTCCTTCCAGGCGCACGGGCTGGTCCGGGGGCGCCAGGCCCGTTAAATAGAGGGCCTTGGCCGCGGCCAGGGCCGCATACCCTCCCCAGTGTATTTCCCCGGCCGCCGCGAAATACCGGGCCGCGAAACCTTCCCGGTAGGGCAGGAGATAGGCGGTCACCGGCACTTTGAGTTCCCAGGCCAGGGCCTGGAGCAGATGAGCCTGAATCCGTCGGCGCAGAATGGCCACCAGGGCCTGGCCGCCGGAAAACAAGCCGTCGATGAAGGTATTTATAAGGAACATCTTGACGATCATGGAGATTCCTGGCGGGGCGCCCGCTGAACCAGCCGGTTCCGGCTGGAAAGTGAATAAAAATGGCCATCCCCGGCGGTTGGCCTTAGATTACACCATTTCCCTTTCCTAGTCCACCCCCCCGGCCTGGGCCAGGGCCTTTCACGGGCGGATATTTTGGGTCTGTCTGAGAGCCTGGAAATATGCTAAACTGCTTAAGTCGGAGGGCGTGGCGAACCCTTCCGGCCTTATTCGTTTCCATGGCGGGAATCCGAAGGGATTGTGCAATGGCATTCAACACTCTGACCCTGGCGGACCAGGACGTGTTCCGGGCCGCGGAGAAAAGCGCGCCGGAAGCCTATCCCTCGGAAATCAATTTCACCAATCTCTTCATTTGGCGTTCCTATTATCGGGCCAGTTGGGCCGAACACGCCGGCTGCCTGTGCCTCATAGCCAGCCCGGAAGGCGAGGAGTCCTTCGGCCTGCCCCCGGCCGGCGGCGGCGACCGGCTGGCCGCCCTGGACTTCACCATGGCCGAGTTGGCCCGCCTCGGCGCCGCGCCGGTCTGTCGGCGGGCGCCGGAAATCCTGGTCGATAAGCTTAAGGCCGCCGGGCGGCCTTGCGTCGCGGTTCCCGACCGCGATAATGACGACTATGTCTATCTTGTCCGCCAACTGGCCGCCTTGAGCGGCCGAAGAATGCACCAGAAGAAGAACCATTACAATTATTTCGTCGCCCATAACCAGTTTGAGTGCCTGCCCGTCACCTCCGGCCTCAAGCCGGATCTGCTGGCCGTCCAGGAGGGCTGGCTGGCCACCAAGGTGGAACGTGATGAAATCTCCCCGAGCCAACTGCGATACGAGGCGGAATCGGTGCGGGAGATTTTGGAACACCTGGAAGAGCTGAACCTCCTGGGCCTGGCCATTCGCCTGGAAGGCCGGCTGGAAGGCTTCACCTTGGGGGAACTGGCCAGGCCCGACACGGCCCAGGTTCACCTGGAAAAGGCCAACCCCGAAATCCGGGGCCTCTTCGTGGCCCTGGCCAGCCACTTCTGCCGGGCCCTGCCCCCGGCCGTGGTCTATGTCAACCGGGAGCAGGACCTGGGCTTGCCGGGCTTAAGGCGCTCCAAGGAATCATTGAAGCCTGATCACCGGATACATAAATTCACCGTAACCTTTAATTGAGGGTTTGGAGGACCATAGAAAATGTTCTGGCGAAGTCTGAAAATAGCGGGCCTCGTTTTGGCCGGTCTGGGGGCCGCGGGTTGCTTAAACTCCGAAGCCGACTACCAGGCGCTTTTGGAAGAAAACAACACCCTGAGCGAGGAACTGGCTGAAGCCCGCAAGGAAAATGAAATTCTGGCCCGGGCCCTGGCCGACATCAAGCGGGAACAGGAGACGCTGCAGTTGCTCTTGAATACGGGCAAGCGCAACCTGAATGCCGGCCGGGTCAATTCGCCCCTGGCCGCCGGCGAAGAGCAGGCCACGGCCGCTGACGGAGGCCAGGAGGAAGAATGGCAGACGCCAGCCGATCCGGGGGCCTCGGCGCCAGCCGCAACCGAGGCGACGGCCGAGGTTCAGGCCGCCGAGGCTCCGGCCAGCCCGGCCGCCGATCCGGGGGCCGC
>JAITUX010000118.1 GCA_031286085.1 Candidatus Adiutrix sp.
CACCGGCCTTGAAAACCCGGAACCGCCGGAAGTGGCGCCCAGTTTCAGGCATCAGGCCGCCCTACGCCGGGCCGACGGGTGTCTTAAGGCCGCTTTGGCCGCCCTGGACGAGGGCCAGCCCCCGGACATCTGCGCCTTTGAGCTTCGCTCGGCCCTGGAGGCTTTGGGGCTCATCCGGGGCCGCGCCGCGGCCGAGGACATACTTAACGAGATTTTCAGCCGCTTTTGCCTGGGCAAGTGATTCCGGCAAAGCAAGGAAGCGCTGGGATGGCCGGACTTTTTCTTCACCTCTGCTGCGCTCCCTGCGCCGCCTATCCCCTGGAATGGTTCAGGGAGCGGCGGCCGGACCTGGAGTTGGAGGGCTGGTTTTACAACCCCAACGTCCACCCCGGGGAGGAGTTCCGCCGCCGCCGCGACAGCCTGGCCTTCCTGGCCCTTCATAGCGGTTTGAGGGTTGATTTTTCGCCGCCCTATGACGCGGCCGGCTTTCTGGCCGCCTTGGGACCCATGCCCCAAGGCCAGGAACGCTGCCGGGCCTGCTACGCCTGGCGTCTTTCCGCCGCCGCCCGGGAGGCCGCCCGCCGGGGCCACCGGGCCTTCGCCACCACCCTGGCCTTCAGCAAAAGGCAGAAACACGACCTGATACTGGAAGAGGGCCGCCGGGCCGCCGACCGGCACGGCCTGGAATTTTTCTACGTGGACTGGCGGTCCGGCTGGACCCGCGGCCATGAAACGGCCCGGGCCCTGGGGCTCTACCGCCAGTCCTACTGCGGCTGCCTCTTCAGTGAATTGGAACGCCTTTGAGGCCAAGCGTCCTTATGAAAAAAAACGCGGGTGTCGATAAACCATATTAGAAGCACTTTGGCTTTGGGGCCCCTTTTGTGTTAAAATGGAAAATCTGGCCTGACAAGTCAAAAGTTTTAGGCTTGAAAGGCGGGAGTTGGAGTGATGAACGACAACAGCGAAGAGTTTCTGGAGCCGCAGCTTAAGGCCCGCATCAATGAATTATTCCGCCTTTCCGCGCCGCCCCAGGTCACCCTTGAGCTTATGCGCCTCTTGCAGGATGAGCGCACCACCCCGGAACAACTGCAAAAGCTGGTGGAACAGGACCCGGCCCTGTCGGCCAAGGTCATAAGCCTGGGCAACTCCTCCTATTACGGCTTGAGGGCCCCGGTCAACACCATAGCCCGGGCCATAGTCATCATCGGCTTCCGGGAATTGCAGTTCCTGGCCCTGGGCCTGGGGCTGGCCGAATCCTTCGACCTGCGCCAGGCGCCGAAGGATTTTGACGGCCAGGCCCTGTGGCTTCACAGCCTTTCCGTGGCCTGGGTCGCGAACGAGGCGGCCCACCTGAGCGGCTTGGTCGTTCCGGGCGAGGCCATGCTGGCCGGCCTTTTGCACAATATAGGCCAAATCGTCCTGGTCACCAAGTTCCCGGACCAGTACCGCCTGCTTATGAAGGCCGTGGCCTCGGGCCAGACCTACCTGGAAGCCGAGGCCTCTCTGGGCTTTGGCCACGAAATGCTCGGCAGCGTCCTGGCCAGGAACTGGGCCATGCCCCAATACCTCCAAGACGTCATCCACGGCCATCACCGGCCCCCGTCGAACGCCGAGGCCGGCCCGATTCATATGAGCTTGATCAATCTGGCCCTGGAACTGGTGAACCGCACCGAGTACCGGCTGGAATATGAACGCCCCCCCTCGGACGAGTCGGCCTACTGGCAGTCGTGGCCTAAGTTGAACCGGCGCGAAAAGGAAAAGCTTCTGGAAAAAGCCATCCAAACCCTGCCCCAGATGGTTCCGGCCTGGCTGTGGATTATGGCCGAATCCTCTCCTTCGCGGGCCGGTTAGGGCGCGGGGCGGCGGTCGTGAGCGACGGCTTCTGGTTGCTCCACGCCGATGGAGCTTCCCTGGGCAACCCGGGCGCCGGCGGGGCCGGGGCGGTCATCTATGACGATCTGGGCCGGGTGGCGGCGGAAATCTCCCAGCCCCTGGGGCCGGCGGTGACCAATAACGAAGCCGAGTACCAGGCCTTGCTCCTCGGCCTGGAACGTCTCCGGGCCCTGGGGGCCAGGAAAATACGCATTCGCCTGGATTCGGAACTGGCGGTGCGCCAGGTCAAGGGCCGCTACCAGGTCAAAAGTCCCCGCCTGGCCGGTTTATACCGCCAAGTCATGGCTCTGTTGGCCGGTTTTGAAACCTACGATATAGCTCATGTCCGGCGGGAATTGAACCGGGCGGCCGACGCCCTGGCCAGCCGGGCCGCCGCCCACCAGGGCTGACCAGGGCTGAGCCCTGGACCCGGGGCCGGCGTAAGGAGAGCCGGTTTGGAGACCAGTGGCCGTAGCCGGGACATGGGTGGAATTAGAAGGCCGCCCAGGGCGGCTGACAAAAAAACTTCTGGCGGCGGCCGGGCCGGAGCCGGGAGCGGGCGGGCCGGATGACCGCCGGGCGCCGAAAAAAGGCGCCGGGAGGAAAGTCCGGGCTCCATAGGGCGGGACGCTGGGTAACGCCCAGCGGGGGCAACCCCGGGCAAGCGCAACAGAGAGCAGACCGCCGCGAGAGATCGCGGTAAGGGTGAAAGGGTGAGGTAAGAGCTCACCGGCCGGGCGGGCGACCGTCCGGGCCAGGCAAGCCCCGTCCGGAGCAAAACCAAATAGGGCGGCGATAAGGCGGCCCGCCTTGCCGCCGGGTAGGTTGCTGGAGCCGTGGAGCGATTCACGGCCTAGATGAATGGTCATCACCCCTTCGGGGGCACAGAACCCGGCTTACAGGCCCCCCGCCCCGGTTCCGTCCCGGCCGCCGCCAGGGCGGCTTTTCAAGTCCTGATGATTCGGAGCCCGCCTGACCATGCCGGAAACCGAGCCTACAATTTCCGCCGTGGTCGTGGCCGGAGGGCTGGGACGCCGCTTCGGCGGCGGGCGGCCCAAGCAGCTGGCCGCCTTGGCCGGGCGGCCGGTGCTGGCCCACACCCTGGCCGCGTTTGAACGGTCGCCGGCCGCGGAAATAATTCTGGCGCTGCCCGGGGATTGGCTGGAGGAGATTGAGCGGGAGGCCGTGCGCCCCTTCGGCTTCAAGAAAGTCAGGATAGTCCCGGGGGGCGGCACCCGCGCCGCTTCGACCCGCCTGGGTTTCGCGGCTTCGGCCGGAGACCTGGTGCTGATTCACGATGGGGTCCGGCCTTTCGTGACCCCTGGCCTCATCAGGGCCGTGGCGGAAGCCGCCGCCGCCCACGGGGCGGCCCTGGCCGCCGTGCCGGTGCGCGATACCCTTAAGGCGGTGGCCGAAGGGCTGGTCCGGCGCACCTTGGACCGGGCCGGGCTCTGGCAGGCCCAGACCCCCCAAGGGTTTCGCCGCGAAATCCTGGCCCTGGCCCTGGCCGGCGGCGCGGGCCAAGACGAGGTCACCGACGACGCGGCCCTCTTGGAACCCCTGGGTTTGACCGCCGCCGTGGTTCCCGGCTCGGCCCGCAACCTTAAAATCACCACGCCCGAGGATTTGACCCTGGCCGAAGCCTGGCTCGCCGCCGGCCCTTTCCGCACCGGCCACGGCTATGACCTGCACCGCCTGGTCCCCGGCCGGCCCCTGTGGCTGGGCGGCCTGGAAATCCCCTTCGAGGCCGGTCTTCTGGGCCATTCGGATGCCGACGTCCTGGCCCACGCCTTGGCCGACGCCCTCCTGGGCGCCGCCGCCCTGGGCGATATCGGCGGACATTTCCCCGACCAGGACCCTCAATGGGCCGGTCTCTCCGGCGCCCGCCTTCTCTTTGAAACCATGGGCAAGGTCCGGGCCGCCGGCTGGGAACTGGTCAACGCCGATCTGACCCTCATCGGCGAAAGGCCCAAAATCGTCCCCCATCGTCAGGCCATGGCCGAGGCCCTGGCCGAGGCCTTGGGGGTCTCCCCCGGCCAGTTGAACCTCAAAGCCACCACCACCGAAGGCCTGGATTCCACCGGCCAAGGCCTGGCCCTGGCCGC
>JAITUX010000185.1 GCA_031286085.1 Candidatus Adiutrix sp.
TGTCTTGATAATAAAAGTCGCCGGCATGGGTGGTGACGCCGTTGGCCGCCGGCACCTGCACTCCTGGCTGGTATGAGAAGGTGTGCCCCATGAAGGTTGTGCCTACCTTGTTGTATATCCCGTTAGCTTGAAAGTCGACGTCCAATGGGGCGGTGAAATTCTTCAGGCAACCGGTGACCGTCACCGCCGACGCGGCGCCGTTATTAAAGCCTTGGGCCACGAAGTAGTCGACATAAACCGGGTTGGACAGATCAGCCACAGTCAAAGGCGTTCCGGCCAATGCACCCGAGATGGCGTTCCAGTTGAAATACACATCCACGTCGATGCTTACGGCGGAGGCGTATAATTTGCCGTAGGCGTCTCTGACCGGGGTAGTGGTTTCAAGGGTGACAGTAACTGGCATTCCAGCGGCTGTCGGGAAGAATTGCGAGGTCACCGTGATCGCCGAAATATTGGTCGGATAGAACTGCACCGGATGGCCGGAGGCGGTGGTGGCGAAGTTGTAGGCCGAGGCGAATGGGACCGAGGCGGAGCAGAGCTCGAAGTAGTTGACCGGCGTGGTGTAAACATAGCTCTTCGAGGACATCATGGGTAAGGATATGACTGTGCTGGTGATATAGGTTCTGGTCACCGACGACCCAACTATGAAGGGATGGGGGAACGTGACCTGATCGGTGAAGAAGACCGTATGCAGGTACGGGCTACCGGATGTTCCGGCCGGCACCGTAATGCCCATATCGGTGGTGAAGGCGGATGAGCCCAGGTAGAACTTGGTCTGTTCGACATTGGCCATCTTGCCGGTCGTATAGGTATAAGGTATGCCGGAAACATGGACCGTCATGGCGGATAAAGGCCAGTTGGCGGCATAGACGCCTGGGCCGGCGGTGCCGACGGGGGAGGCGCTTGTGCGGAGAGTGCCCGCGGACACGGTATAAACGTTGCTGCTGACCGCGAAAGTGATCACCGCGCTGTAAGCGACCGACCCGCTGTTCTCTTTGCCGTCCGGACCATGGAACCAAACGGTTTTTGTGAACCAGACCTTGGCCGAGTAAGCGTCACCCGCATTTAAACCAAGCGCGCCGGCTGCGGGGATGATAACGGCCGGCTGTGTGGCGTCGAACTCGCGGGGATAGGCCGAGGCCGTAACAATCTGAGGGGGACTGGTGAAGGAACTGGTGACGATGCCAGAGGCAAATTCAATCGGCGTGCAGAAATCGTTCCATATGTTGAAAATGGCCGCGTCCCGGGCCTTCTCGGCGTAGCCTATGGCGATTTCATCGGCGTAGTCCTCGGAAAGCTGGTGTTCCTTATATTCATAGACCGGTTCGGCGTCGGCGTCGAGGTTGGTGACCATCTTGACCTCGGTGGTGGCGGCCGGGGGCGCGTTGGTCACGACTATCTTGATGTCCGTGGGCGCGCCTATCTTGACCGCCGGCTGGCCCGGCTTGGGGATGGCCAGCTTCCAGCCCTGGAGGATGTTGCCGTTGGGGTCCTCCATGTAGCCGTCCTTGCTCAGGGTGAAGACACCGGCCCGGGTGTAGTTGATGGCCCCGGTTATGGCGTTGCGGACGGAGAAAAAACCCTCGCCGGCTATGGCCATGTCCGTATCCTGGGCCGAACTCATGAAGGCCCCCTGGGTGAACATGGACTGGATGGTGGAGATGCGGACGCCCGTGCCCTTCTGGTTGGTCTTGCCGCCGGAAAAATAGTTCTGGCTGATTAAGTCCTCGTAGTTGGTCCGCATGGCCTTGAAGCCCACGGTGTTGACGTTGGCGATGTTGTTGGAAATGGTCTGCATGCCCGTGCCGAGAGCCGAAAGGCCGGTCACCGCCGCATACATTGAGCTTGAAAGAGCCATGGTTTCCTCTCCTTTTTATCACCCGGCCGCGGCCCTCTCCGGCCGCTTGGGGGGTTTTCCTTTTTTATATCTACTGAATCCCTTCGCCGGCGGTTCGGCCGCCCGCGAACATATTGAATTATCCGCCCGAGCCGGACCCCGCGGCCTTGGCGGCCAGGCTGCCGCTCTCCAGAATCTGCAGGACCTGGCCCAGGGCTATGGCGGCGTTGCCCATGTGGATGATGGGCTGGCCGGAGGCGTCGAAGGAAACCGCGGTGATCTTGCCCGAGACCTGGGGATAGACGCCTTCTTCCAAGACCTTGTTCTGCATGTTCTTGGCCGTGACCTGGAACAGGTAGGTCCCGTCCGCGGCCGGGCTGCCGTTCTCATAGAGGCCTTCCCAGGTGAAGGCGTGGGTGCCCGGCTCCAGGGTGCCCATTTCAATGGTCCGCACCCGCTCGCCCTTGCCGTTTATGATGTAAACCGTGACCTTGCTGGTTTCGCTGGTGATGATCTCGGTCTTGGCGTCGGGCTGGCCCTTGGTCAGGCCGATCTGGTTGCTTTCGGCCATGACGTCCTTGCCGATCATGTTCAGGGTCTGGAACTGGTTCTGGGCCTGCATGTAGCTGGTCATGGAGTCTATGCTCTTGGCCACGTTGGCTATCTGCTCCAACTGGGAGAACTGGGCCAGCTGGGCCACCATGTCGGTGTTTTCCATGGGGCTGGTGGGGTCCTGGTTCTGAAGCTGGGTCAGGAGCAAGGTCAGGAAGGCGTCCTTGCCCATCTGCCGCTCGGAACCGTCGGTCACCGGCACGGTGTCCTTGGTCCAGGCCGGCAGGGGCAGGGCGCGCCCGGAAGGGGGCTGATTGGCTGGATAGATTGTTCCCATATCTTTTTCCTTTCCTTAAGGACGGATTAATGGTCTTTTTGTCCCCTGGCGGCGTTGCTCACGTTTTTTAAGGCTCGAAATATTTTTAATATTTCTGCGCCATAAAAAACGCTCGCGCCTTGCCAGTGAACAAAAATCCTCATTAATCATTGTTTCCTTCACCTTTGCTCAAACCAGGTAATTAACTTCGCCGGGCCGTTCGGCCGCCCGGGACTCCTTTTTTTCCGCCAGTTCGGCCAGGCCGGCGGTTAGGGTTTGGCCGCTCTCGGCGTCGTCGTGGGCCAGGGTCAGGCCGGCCAATTCCACCCCGCCTTCGGCCAGGGCTTTTTTCAACTCGGCCACGCGCTCGCCCAGGGCCTCGTAAGCCGCGCGGTTCTCGGCCCGGATGCTGGCCGTCAGGATGCCGCCCTTGACCGAAAGTTCTATGTCCAGCCGGCCCAAGTCCGCCGGGTGCAGATTCATCTTCAAGCGGTGGAGGCCCCGGCGGCGGCTCAGGGTGATCTTCTGGGCGATCTGCCTGGTCAGGGTCTCGGACCGGCCGCCGTAACCCTGGGCCGCCTCGGCCATCACCGAGGCCCCGGCCGGGCCGTCCTGGCCCGTGCTCATGGCCTGAACAACCTGGCGGTAACGCTCCTGGTTCTCACGGCCCCTATCCTGGCCTTCCCTGAACTGGCCGCTTACAAAATCCTCGGCGCCGCTTATTCCGCCGCGCAGGGCCTGAAGGGCTGGGGAAAGGTTCAGGAAATCGTCGTCTATCTCGGCGTCGCCCAGGCCCCGCAGCTTGATGAGGATTTCGTTGAAAACCGGGGAGCGGGCCAGCCCGTCGTCGCGGCCGACCTGGTCCAGGAGAGTTTTCACTTTTTCCAGCTCCTTGGCGGAAACGGCCGGGCCCTCCTTCAGGCCGTCCATGAAATCCAGGAAGCTTTCCAGGGGCAACTGGCCCGAAGTCTGCCACAACTGGTTTTCCAGCCGTTCCAGAACCTGGGGGCCGGCACCCATTTCCCTAAGAAAGGCGGACAGGCTCTTGACGTCGCCGGGACCAAGGTTCCGGGACAGCCCGGCAACCTCGCTACGCCTGAAAATATACGGCCCGGGCGGCCCAAGGCCACCAGGCCCAGGCCGATCTGTTTGAGGGCGCTTCAAATTTTGGCGAAGTCAGGGGTCAAAAATGGGGCGGGGCGGGGCGCGTCTTCAGCGGCCCGAGGGGCGGGGGATTCAAACGGATTTCCCCGGGCTTCGGCTGAAACCAAGCCGGGGTTGAATTTTATTTCCGGGCCGCCGCCGGACCGGCTAGGGGGTCTGGGCCGTCGGCCCCAGAGATCGGAGGGCCAGCCAGCTCCTCACCACCACCCCGGCCATGACCAGGCCGCCGCCTATGAAAGTCCAGAACCCGGGTGTTTCGCCCACCGCCAGGTAGGTCCAGACCGGGTTTAGAAGCGGCTCTATGGAAGGGATCATGGCGGCTTCCAGGGCGGTGACCTGGTTGATGGCCAGGACGTAAAAAACATAGCCCAGGCCTAAGGGGCCTATGCCCAGGAGGGCGCACCAGCCTAAGTTTGCGGCCAGGCCGCCGGGGGCGGAAAAATCGACGCTGAACATGGCCCCCAGGCAGTAGAGGGTGGTTAAGGCGTTGGCGATGACCATGGCGGAAAGGGGCGGGCGCCGGCTGCCCTTCTTGCGCATGAATATGATGCACAGGCCCCAGGCGAGGCCGCCGGCGGCGCCCGCGGCCAGGCCCAAGGGCTCGTTGCGGTCGCCGCCCACCGCCAGGTCGTTCAACAGAAACAGCGACAGGCCGGCCACGGTCAGGCCTACGAAAAGCCAATCCCGCCGGCCGGTCTTCTCGCCCAGGAGCCAGGGCCCCAGGATGGCCACCCAGGCCGGGGCCGTGTATTGCAGGAAAACCGTGTTGGCCGAGGTGGTCAGCTTGGTGGAAATGGTGAAGAGCAGGGCGAAAGCCGAATAGGAAGCGGCGATCAAGAGGTTGCCGGGCGACCAGTCGAAGCGGAATTCCTTGGGGAAGAGGGTCTTGAACACGGCCAGGATGAACAGGCTGCTGAAAAGGGAACGCCAGCCGACAATGGCCCAGGGGCTCCAGGGTATGAATTTTATGAACATGCCTGTCAGGCTGGTGCAGACAGGCGACAAGAGTAAAAAACCCACGCTGGCTGCTCTGGTCATAATGGCCCTCTGTTAATCAGGT
>JAITUX010000216.1 GCA_031286085.1 Candidatus Adiutrix sp.
AGCGTCCAGCACCAGTGGCAGCTCCGCCGCTTCCACCACCCGGCGAACAACTGTCGCCGCCTCGCTCCCCACGCCCAATCCGGGCCCCAGGAGCAGGGCCTGACGGCCTTGGGCGTAGCGCAAAATGACCTCGCCGGCCTCGGCGGCCAATTCACCAGGCCGGTCTTCCGGCAGTTCCAAGGTCATGGCTTCGGTCAGTTTGGCTTCATAGACGGCCCCAAGAGAGGCCGGGTGAAGAACCGTAACCAAGGCCGCGCCGCTGCGTATGGCTCCCTGGGCCGCTAGAACCAGGGCTCCGGTTCGTCCTTGAGCCCCGCCGGCCAGGAGGACATGACCAAAATTGCCTTTGTGCCCGGTTAATGGCCGGGCCGGCAAGAGCGCGCGCATTTCCTCCAGGTCGGACAGCCGGCCCCTAGGCCAAGCCGAGTCACACATGGCCGGAGTCAAGCCTATGTCGCCCACCACTATTTCCCCGGCCGCCTCCGGACCTTGGCCCAGATACAGCCCCACCTTGGGGAAGCCAAGAGTGACGGTCAGGTCGGCCGGGCAGGGTGGCCCCCACCAGCGGCCGCTGTCTCCCGACAGGCCGGAGGGCAAATCCACAGCCAGGATTTTCAACCGGTCGCCCAAGTCTTTCTTGGCTTGGCTCAAGGAGGCCAGAACCCGGGCGGCCGGGCCGGCCAATTCGGAATTTTGGCGGCCGCCGGCCCCATGACTTGTCTCCAGGACCATTTCCATGCTAAATAGAACAGAAACCGCGGACAACAAGACGCTTCCGAAAGATCTTTGATTAAAAGCGGCCAAGGCGGCCTGAAAGCCGCCGGAACCCCGCGGGAGAAACCGCATGGGCGAAACCAATAAAAAATACTACCGGATAAACTCGCTGGAAAAGGGGCTCAAGGCCCTGGAAGCCATCGTCGAAAACGGGGAACTGACCGTGACCCGGGCCGCCGCCCTTCTGAACCTCAACCGGGCCAGCGCCCACCGCTTCATCACCACCCTCCGCGACCTGGGCTATGTCCGCAAGAATCAACACAACCACTACGAAGCCACCTTCAAGCTGTTGGAGCTGGGCATGACGCAGGTCGGCAGATTCGAGATAAGACGCCTGGCCAAGCCCTACATGCGGGACTTGGCCGCCAGGTTCGACGAAACCGTCAACCTGGGCCTCCTGGACCGGGGCCAGGTGGTGTATCTGGACAAGGTGGAGAGCCGGGAAATGCTGCGCATGGATTCGGGGGTGGGCACCGCCTGCCAGCCCCGGGCCACGGCCCTGGGCAAGGCCATGCTGGCTTTTCTGCCCCCCGACGAGCTGGAGGGCCATATCCTGACGGCCGAATGGGCCGCCCTGACCCCCAACACCATCGTGAGCCAGGATAAATTCCTAAAGGAGCTGGAAAAGGTTCGCCGGCAGGGCTATGCGGTGGATAACGAGGAACTGGCCCAAGGCCTGTATTGCGTGGGGGCGCCGATTTTCGATTTCAAAGGCTATCCCGCCTACGCCCTGAGCGTTTCCGGGCCGGTGGGCCGCCTTAAGCCCCTCAAGGAGATTCCGGGGCGCCTCTTGGAGATAACCGCCCAGCTGTCCGGCCAACTGGGCTACCGGGGCGGCCGGGAAGAAACGAAACGCCCGCCCCGGCCGCCGGCGCCCGGCCAATGAACCAATAGACCCGTCAAAAACTTTAATGGGCGTTAAGGACCAGATCGACCAGGGCGTAAACCGGCACGATGTTGAAGATGAGGGAATCGAAGCGGTCCCAGAAACCGCCGTGGCCCAGAAGGAAACGGGAGGAATCCTTGATGTCCAGGGCCCTCTTCAAGGCGGATTCGAACAAGTCGCCCAGGGCCCCCCAGACGGCCAGAAAAAAACCCAGGGCAATCAGGATGGAGAAGGAAGTGGACAGGAAATAAGAGAAGACGGCCGAGACCAGCACCGAGGCGGCCACCCCGCCCAGAAGCCCGGAAACGGTTTTGTGAGGGCTGATTTTGGGCCAGAGCCGGGGCCCCTGGAGCTGGCGGCCGACATAAAAGGCGGCGGTGTCGGCGGCCACGGTCGCGGCCAGGAGGTAGATGAGCCAGAGGCCGCCGGAGTCGGCCTTTTTGAGCAGGATGAAAAACGAAAACAGGAAGCTTAGATAGACCTGGCCCAAGGCGAAACGGCTCAAAAGGTTCAAAACCACCGGCCCGCTCTCCCGCTCCAGGCTCCACATGGTGTAACCGGAACCCAAGGCCAGGGCCAGGACCAAGCCCAGGGACTGGCCGGTCGGTCCGTAACAGAAGGCCCCGAAGGCCACGGCCAGCCAGCCGGTCAGGGCCAGAAACAGGAGATCAAGCCGGTTCGGGCCGAAGAGCAGGCGGCTGAACTCCCACCAGGTCAGGCCGCCTATGACCAGCATGAAGACGAAAAAGAGCAGGTATTCGTCAGCCCACATGCTGTAAACGACGGGCGGCAGGAGAACGATTGCCACCAGCCACCGGCTGAGATGGCCGCCTAGACGCTGGGCGAGGGTTTCGAAATTCATGGCCGGCTCCTCATTCGTCAGGGCTTTCCCCGATTCTACCACGCCGCGGTCAAATTGAAATATTTTTTAGGCAGCTCTTCCTTAAATTCTTTGTAAATTTTCACAGTTTAAGCAGCCTGGTGGACCAGGCGGAGACTTTCTGGTTGTTGAGAAAGGCGAAGCCCCGGCCCAAATATTCCCCGTCGGAGACCCGGCGCAGAATCTCCTGGCCCCAATAAGCGCCGCTCCTGGATTGCCAGGGGGACATTAGAACGTCTTCCACCACGACGAAGAGCCCCAGGACCGGTTCCGGCCCGCCGGTTTCCGAGCGCCACTCGGTGAAGGAGGTCCCGGGGGCCAGGGGCTGGACCTCATAGCGGCTGGCCACGGTCTGGGTTTCATGGGTGGTGATGGTCACTTCCCCTTCAATGGTCCAGATCTCGGGAGAATGGACGATGACCAGCTGGCCTTTCTGGGGAAAGGGGTTATCGTTGGCGTCGTAATAGACGCCGCTGATTTCCCAGAGGCCAGGTTCCAAGAGATAGGTATGCTCCATGTTCACTCCGTCCGGCCTTGGCTGATCAAGGTTTTGAACCAACCGGCCCGAGTTTCGCCCGGCGCCGCGATAGCGGCCAGGCGGGCGGTCAGGGTTTCCGTGCGGCGGCGGGCGTCCGCCAGGCGGTTTTCCGTCAGAAGGCCGGTTCGCACGGCTTCGGCCAGGGCCTGGCGGGCTTTTTCAATATTGGCGCGGCGGCGGCAGACCAAGGCCAGATCGTGCCCGGCGGCTATGGCGCCCACCGCCGCTTCGCCCAAATCATAGTTCCGGGTCAGGGCCCCCATTTCCAGGTCGTCCGTGAGCAAGGCCCCCTCAAAACCCATCTCCCGCTTCAAAAGCCCGGCCACGACCGGGGAAAGGGTGGCCGGCCGCCCGGGGTCCAGGGCCGGATAGAGGGCATGGGAGGTCATGACCGCCGGCAGTTCCGGCAACAGTTCCCGGTAGGGCCGAAGATCCGCCCGCGACAGGCGCTCGGCCGAGGCCGGGATGACCGGCAATTCCTGGTGCGGGTCCAGCCGGGCCGAGCCCAGCCCCGGGAAATGCTTGGCCGCCCCCAAAAGACCGGCCCGGCCGTAGGCGGCCAGGACGACCCTGGCCCAGGCCGCCACCTGGCCGGGGTCGTCGCTGAAAGCCCTTTCGCCGATGAAGGCCTCCGGCCCGTCGGGCACATCCAGCACCGGGGCCAGGTTGAAGTTGAAGCCGGTGGCGGCCAGTTCCCGGGCGCCGGTTTCGGCCAGAAGCCCGGCTTCAGAGAGGTTCCGGCAGCTCCGGGCCGCCGGCAGCCGTGTATAGGGCGCGGGCAGACGCTGCACCGGCCCGCCCTCGTGATCAATGGCCACCAGAAGCGGCCGGCCGAAAAGGGTTTCCGCCAAGCTCCGGGCTTGGTCGATAAGCCCGCGCAGGGCCGCCGGCCCCCCGTCCTCGGGATAGTTGCGGGCGAAAAAAATCAGGCCCGCCGGGCGGACGGCGGCGAGCAGGTCTTCCACCTCCGCCGCCTCCCGGCCCTCGAAGCCCACCAGGAGCAGACGCCCCACCGCCTCGGCCAAGTCCCCGCTTTCCAGGGCTTTCACGGCCGGCTCCCGGAAGCCGCTCGGCCGGAACCAAGTGATAAATTATACAACAAAATCCGCCGCCCGCCAATTAAACTGTTTTAACGTGAGCGCCTGGGGCGCGTCACGGTTCATCCCCCTCTTCCAGCACCTCCGCCCCCCGGGGAATCTTGAAGGCGAACATCCCGGCCGCCAGTTGCGGATTCTCAGCCAAGCCGTTAAGAAAAAAATCCGTGGTTTCGCCGGTCAGGGCCGTAAAGCCGAAGCCGGTGAGGGCGAAGGTTTCGTCGCACCAGACGGTCAGGTGGTCCACGCTCCGGTCGCCTTCCCGGGGCGTCAGTTCCAGGCCCAATTGGCCTGGCCGGGCCGGGTCCGGGGAAGTCGGGGCCAGGTCGAAATCCCGGGTCAGGGCCTCCAGGCCGCCCAGGAAGACCAAAAGCGGCTTGAGTTCGCCGGCCACGTCTATGTTCCGGTAGCGATAGACCAGGTTTTCCGAGGGCACATGCCACCAGACCGTGGTTCCGTCCGTGACCATGACTTCGGGCTGGGGCGAGACTTGGTCCAGGAGCAGCCGGTCCGGCCGGGCCCAATAAAGCACGCCGGTGGCCACCTGCCGGGCCGGGCTTTTGAAAACCTGGTCCGTGGCCGGGGCCGCGGCCACCCGGCGATAGGCCGCGCGGAGGGCGGTCAGGCCGCCGTAGCGGGCGGCCAAGCCGGCGGCGATGCGCTCCGGGGCCGGCGGCTGGACGGCCCAGGCCAAGCCGCTCCAGAGGCCCAGCAGAAAGGCGCCGGCCAGGGCGGCTCTGAAAATTTTCATGGCTGCCTCAGTTGTTCGATTTGATAGTCCTGGGCGGCCAGGAGGGCCAGCAGGCTCTCCTCGCCCACCAAGTGCCCGGCCCCCACTACCACGAAGGGGGGCGGGCCGGAGGCGGTCAACAGGGGCCTTAAGCGCTTAAGCATGAGGTGGTTGCGCCGGATTATGAGCCGGTCCCTAAGGCCGGCCAGTTCGGGATAGCCCTTAAAGCCGTCGAATAACAGTTCAGCCAGGCCGGAGACGTCGCCCCGGCGCCAGGCGGACAGGAAATCGGCCATGATCCCGGGCAAACCGGCCGCCTCCCGAAGAGTGGCCTGGAGAAACAGGTTCGCCTCGTCCGGGCCCAGGTCGGCCAGGATATCCATCTGTTCCGCAAAGGTCTCCAGTTCCACCACCGGCAGCCGGCGGCCGGCGGCCTGGTCCAGGAAATGCTTGTCCAGGCCGTAGCGGGCTGAAAAACCGTTCTCCTCCAAGGCGGCCATCTGGATGGCCAGGGCCGCCAGCCAGGGCCGGTAGCGGGCGTATTCCGGCCGGTTTCGGCCGCTTTGGGCCAAAAGCCCGCTGGTCGCGGGGGTCAGGTAATCCTCCAGGGCCCGGTCCGCCGCGGCCAAGCCCCGCGCGGCGATGAAGTCGCTGACTGTCTTCTGGGGCAAGGTCCCGGTGTCTATCTCCACCACCAGGCTGCCGGCCTCGTCAAAGGCCCGGGCAAAGGGCTCGGGCAGGGGGTAGAGGCCGGGGCCGGCCAGGTGGAGGGAACCGGCCAGGTAGGCCCTTTTCCCGGCCGGGGAAGTGAGGCGCCATAAAAAAAGCTCTTCGGCCCAGCCCTGGCCGGCCGCGCCGGCCGCCCAAACCAAGGCCAGGACGACCGCCAGGAACCAGGCCGTGAGGACGTTGCGCGCACGACGCTGCATGGGTGGCAGTGTATAGGCATTTGCGGAAATGTCAAGAAGAGGGCCTTACGGGCCGCCGCCCCGGCCCCAGGCCGCAAAAAACCGCGCCTTCCAAGCATTATTTGCGGCAAATCAAGCAATATTTATGATATAATAAGCAGTATGAGGTTATAGACAAAGGTTTGATTTTAAAAACATGGGTTTAGGCCGCCATGAAAATTTCCGTCATCGGCACCGGCTACGTGGGCCTGGTCACCGGGGCCTGTTTCGCGGACGTGGGCAACAGCGTCACCTGCGTGGACAACAACCGTAAAAAGGTCGAGGACCTGAATAAAGGGTTGTTGCCCATCTTCGAGCCCCGCCTGGAAGAACTGGTCGCCGCCAACAGGCGGGAGCAGCGCCTCACCTTCACCGCCGAACTGGCCCAGGCCGTCCGGGAGAGCGAGATCTGCCTCATCGCCGTGGGTACGCCCACGGACGAGGCCGGCCGGGCCGACCTGAGCCAAGTCCTGGCCGCGGGCCGGGAAATAGGCCGCCACCTTAAGAGCGGCCTCATAGTCACCATCAAATCCACCGTGCCGGTGGGC
>JAITUX010000056.1 GCA_031286085.1 Candidatus Adiutrix sp.
GTGTAGCGGCCGGGGTCGTGAGGCCTTTGGTTCACCAGCCGCATCTCCAAAACAGGCGCGGCCTGAGCCGGCGCGGCCAGCGCCGGGGCCGGGCTCAAGACCAGGGCCGAGGCCAAAAGGGCCGCCCTCAATATGTGCTTCCGTATCTTCAGGCCCAATGTATTTTCTGGCGGAGGATGTCGATGAAGTTGCGGCTGGGGCTGATGATGAGGTTTATGCCTTTGTGGTGGCGCCGGACGATAACCTTGTCGCCCACCTTAAGGGGCAGGCTCAACTGGCCGTCGGCGACGAGGTGGATGTCCGGGTCCTGGTTTTCACTGCCCACGACCATTTCCACCGGGAAGTCCGGCGGCAGCACCAGGGGGCGGCTGGTCAGGGTGAAGGGGCAGATGGGAGTCACCAGCACGGCGTCCAGGGTGGGGTAAACCATGGGCCCGCCGGCCGAAATATTATAGGCCGTGGAACCGGTGGGTGTGGAGATTATGACCCCGTCGGCCCGGAAATGCCAGCGGCCGAAGTTTTGGACCGCCAGGTTCAAGGTTATAATGCGGGAGTTGGCCCCCTTGTTGACCACCACCTCGTTCAAGGCCATAGTCCGGCCTATGGCCCGGCCCAGCCGCCGGACGACCACCTCCAGGGCCATGCGCCTTTCCTGGGTGTAGCGCCCGGCCAGCACTTCCTCCAGGAAATCCTGGAAACGGGCCGGCTCCGTTTCGGCCAGAAACCCCAGGTGGCCCTGGTTGACCCCCAGCATGGGCGTGCCGGTCTGGCCCCAGGTCCGGGCCGCGTACAGGAGGGTGCCGTCGCCCCCTATGGCAATGACCAGGTCCGGCCTAAAACGCGACTTGGGCTGAGGCCCGGGCCGGGAGCAATCCAGCAAGGCCTTGAGGCCGCGGGCCTTGAGGTCCGCGGCGGTGGCGCGGGCCAGCTCTTCGCTGCCGGCCTCGTGCTTATGGACAATGACCACTTTCCGCCACAAAACCAAACCGCTTTCCTTTGGCGAGCAAAATGATTATCATATTTGAACTTCAAACGGCCAGTCCACTATATCACAGCCGGCCGCGGTCCGGGAGATTTCTTGAAAGCGAAAAAAAAACCGCGCCTGCACCTGGTTTCCCTGGGCTGCGCCAAGAACCTGGTGGACAGCGAGCGCCTGCTGGGCGCGGCGGCGGGCCTGGGCTTTCAGCCCGAAACCGACCCGGCCGAGGCCGACCTTATCCTGGTCAACACCTGCGCCTTCCTGGAAAGCGCGGTGCGGGAAGCCCTGGAGGCCCTGATGGCCGTCGGCCGCCGCAAGAAGCCGGGGGCCGTGCTGGCCGCGGCGGGCTGCCTGCCGGCCCGTTACCAGGGCGCGGCGGGGGCGGACCTGGCCCGGGGGCTGCCGGAGGTGGACTGGTGGCTTAAGCCGGCCGATTACCCGGGGTTCGAGGCTAAAATAGCCGCCCTGCTCCGGCGCCGGGCCCGCCTGATTCGGCCGGCCTTCACCCCGGACGGCCGGGCGGCCGGCCGCCGCCTGACGGGTACCCCGTTTTTTCGGGCCTATTTGAAGATCGCCGAAGGCTGCCACCGCCGCTGCGCCTTTTGCCTCATCCCGGCCTTGAGAGGCCCCCTGGTCAGCTACGACCCGGGCCGGCTGGCCGAGGAGGCCGCGCTCCTGGCGGCCGGCGGGGTCCTGGAACTGACCCTGGTGGCCCAGGATTTGACGGCCTACGGCCGGGACCAGGGCCGCCCGGGCGCCTTACTCAGCCTGGTCAAGCGGCTGGCCGAAACGCCCGGCCTGGCCTGGCTGAGGCTCCTTTACGCCTATCCCGAGGGCCTGACTGAAAAACTGGTCCGGGGCCTGGCCGAAACGCCCAAGGTGCTGCCTTACCTGGATCTGCCCCTCCAGCACGCCGCCCCGGATTTGCTCCGGCGCATGGGCCGGCCCGCCGCCCCGCCCCTGGCCCTGGTGGAGCGGCTGCGGCGCTGGTGGCCCGGCCTGGCCCTGCGCACCACCCTCATGGTGGGCTTCCCCGGGGAGACCGAGGCCCACCTGGCCGAACTCCTCGATTTCGTGGCCCGGGCCGCCTTCGACCACCTGGGGGTCTTCAAATTCAGCCCGGAAGAGGGCGTCCGGGCCGCGGGCTTCCCGGGCCAGCTTCCGGCCGGGGTCAAGGAAAAGCGGCGGCGGGCCGTCCTGGCCGCCCAGAGGCGGGTGGCCCTGGCCCGGAACCGGGACCGGCTGGGCCAGGTCGTGGAGGTGCTGGTGGAAGGCCCGGCCGAAGGGGCCGGGCCGGTCATGACCGGGCGGGCCTGGTTCCAGGCCCCGGAAGTGGACGGCCTGGTTTATTTCGACGGCGAGCAGCCGGAAACCGGCCGCCTGGTCAAGGCCCGCCTGGTCAAGGCGGAGGCCTACGACCTGGCGGCCCGGCTGGTTTTTTAATCCTTTTAGCGGATAAATGAAAAAGAAAGCCCGTTTTGGCGACCGGGCTTTCTTCCGCTTGTTCGGCGGTTTTTATGATGGACCGTTTGTAAGAAAGTTCTAAATATTACAGGTTTCTGGTATTATAGCGTTCAAAATAAGGCGGTGACGCCAACAAAAAATGGGAGATAAAATATGCCTGAAATGACCGCAACGCAGTGTGTCGCCGTCTCTCTTAATGTTTCTTTCAAGCGTTTAATAAGTCCGGAAGAATTAGTGAAAATTTTCAAAAAAGAGGCGGATTGGAAACCTTGGAGCGGCCACCTTGATGTTTTTTTTGATGAAGTTCCTACCAGTATGATTAAAAAATTTATGTCTGAAAACAATTTGAGCATAGATCAGCTTTCAGAGATATGTGATTCCATGCCTCCGGTTTGGAAAGGTAAAAGTTTTCGGGAGATGCGTGATGCGGCAATGGGAAAATCTATTCAAGAAGGCCGTCAAACAACTTAAGGCTGGAAAGCTGTCGAACGGTTCATGGTCATTTGGCGGCGGCACGGCCCTGATGTTGAGGTTCAATCATAGATACAGCAAGGACATTGATATTTTTTAGATCGACAGTTGTTGGGCTATGTTTCTCCGAGGCTGAATGTTAGGGCCCTCTTCGGGCCTGTCATGTGGCCAGACCAACCCATTTTAGGTGGCT
>JAITUX010000241.1 GCA_031286085.1 Candidatus Adiutrix sp.
AGACCATCGCCTCCGACCTGGACGAAGCCGTGCGCGGCCTGACCATAACGGAAGCCGCGGTCAACTGCGAAAAAATCATTCCCGGCGGGGCCCGGGATTTCCGCCGCCGCCTGGCCGGAACCCGGATTGAGGAGGTCCGCCGCCTGGGCAAGTGGCTCCACTTCCGCCTGGCCCGGGATTCTGGCCCGGCCCACCTCCTGGTCCACCTGAAGATGACCGGCCAGTTTCAAACGGGGCCCTGGCCCCGGCCCGGTCTCTGGCCCAAACACGTCCACGCGGCCCTGCGCCTGGCCGGCCGGCCGGCCGGAACCGAAGCCCTGCTCTATCGCGACATCCGCAAGTTCGGCCGTCTTCGGGCCTTTGACCAGGCCGGGTTTGAAGCCTTCCTGAAAGAGCTGGACCAGGGGCCCGACCCTCTGGCCATGACGGCCGGGGAGTTTCACCGCCGGCTCACGGCCCGCCGGGGCCGCCTTAAAGCGGTGCTCCTGGATCAGACCGTCGTGGCCGGCTTCGGCAACATCTACGCGGATGAAAGCCTCTTCGCGGCCCGCCTCTCGCCCCTGGCCTCCGCGGCCGGCTTAAGCCGGGCCGAAACCGGCCGCCTGTTTACGGCCGCCCGGCGCATCTTCGCCGCCGCCATCGCCGCCCGGGGCTCCACCACCAGCAATTACCAGGGTCTTAAGGGGGGCGGCCGCTACCAGGACAGCCACCAGGTTTACGGCCGGGCCGGCCGGCCCTGCCCGGTCTGCGGAACGGCCATCCAGAAGCTGGTGGTGGCCGGCCGCGGCACCCATATCTGCCCAACCTGCCAGCCCCAGGCCAAGGGTTGAACCCTGGACGCGCCTGAGGCGCCTCAAATTCCACCGGCCCTCCGGCCACGGCCAGATGACTTGACGGGGGTAAACATGAAACGCGGCGCGGCAAAACCGACCCGCACCGGCCTGGAGCGCTTCCTGGCCCGGGAGGGTTTTTCCTATAAAAAAGCCCGCTTGGGTCTTCTGGCCGGCCCGGCCTCCATCGGGCCCGGCTATTGCCACGCCCTGGACCTTTTGGACGCCGCCCTGCCCGGGGCCGTCGTCGCCCTCTTCGGCCCCCAGCACGGCTGGGCCGGGGAGAAACAGGACAACATGGTGGAATCGCCTCACGGCCGCGACCGCCAGGGCCGCCCCATCCACAGCCTCTATGGTGAAACCCGCCGCCCCACCCCGGCCATGCTGGCCGGGCTCGACGCCCTTCTGGTGGATATGACGGACGTCGGCACCCGCGTTTACACCTTCGCCCACACCCTTAGCCACTGCCTGGAAGAGGCCGGCCCCTTAGGCTTGGAAGTCATAGTCCTGGACCGGCCCAACCCCTTGGGCGGCCAGGATATGGAAGGCCACCTCCTCAGCGGGGACTGCCTCTCCTTCGTCGGTCTCCATCCCCTGCCCATGCGGCACGGCCTGACCCTGGGCGAACTGGCCCGGTTCATCAACCGCCGCCTGCCCCGGCCGGCCCCCTTGACCGTCGTCCCCTGCGAAAACTGGCGCCGGAGCCAATACTTTCCCGAAACCGGGCTGCCCTGGGTCAGTCCTTCGCCCAACCTGCCCACCTTTGAAAGCGCCTGGGTCTATCCCGGCCAGGTCATCTGGGAAGGGCTCAACGTCTCCGAAGGCCGGGGCACCACCCGGCCCTTCAACCTGGTGGGGGCGCCCTTCATCAATTCCCGGGCCTTGGCCGCCCGCCTGGGCCAGCTCGCCCTGCCCGGCCTGGCCTACCGCCCGGTAAGCTTTCAGCCCACCTTCAACAAGTGGGCCGGAGAGATATGCCAGGGCCTGGAACTTTTCCCCCTGGACAAATCCTTCCGGCCCTATCTCACCGGCCTGTCGCTGCTCCAACTGCTCTTGGAACTCCACCCGGAAAGCCTGAAACTCAAGGAGCCGCCTTACGAATACGAATACCGGCGCCGGCCCCTGGACCTCATCCTGGGCCGGAGCGACGTCTATGACCGCCTGGCGGCCGGGCTGCCGGCCGCGGATTTGGCCCGGGAATGGGGCCCGGACCTGGCCGCCTTCCAGTCCGAGGTTTTTCAATTTTTATTATATGACTGACGCCAGCGACCTTCCTTCCGGTTTCGGGCGCCGGCCCCAGAAAAAACCATTAATCGATTTTTAAGGCGGGGCAGGCTTCCAAAAGGGCGGCCGGGGCCAGGGGGCCGGACCTCACCAGGCGGGGCGGGGAGAGGGCGGCGTCGATGATGGTGCTGGGCTCTCCGCCGATGGTGGGGCCGCCGTCCAGGATCAGGTCCACGGCCTCGCCGAAATACGCCGCCACCTCGTCGGCGCTGACCGGGGGCGGCGCGCCGCCGGGGTTGGCGCTGGGGCCGGTCAGGCCGCGGTCGGCCATGCGGGCCAACATCCGCACCACTTTCTGCCCTTCCACGCGCAGCCCCACGGTCAGGCCCGGCCCCAGGAGGCTGGGGTGCAGATCCTTGTAGGCCGGCAATATAATGGTCAGGAGCCCCGGCCAGAAGCGGGCCATCAGCCCCTCGGCCGCCGGGGGCGTCTCCCGGGCGTAGCATCTGGCCCGGGCTTCCTGGTCCAGCATTATCAAGAGGGGCTTGCCCCGGCGGGCTTGGCGGCCCTTGAGGTCCAGGATTTTTTCCAAAGCCCGGGGCTGGTCCACCAAGGCCATGAGGGCGTAGAAACTATGGGTGGGGCCGGCCACCACGCCGCCGTCCAGAAGCAGGCGCACGGCCGGGGCCAGTTGGGCCAAGGTGACCTTAAGGGGGTCTATGACCAGGCGACGGGGCATGCCGTTCCTTATGGAGCTTGTCCGTGAATAATCTTTCGGTCCCTGTCGACCTGACCAGTGAACATAATTTTTATTTTTGAACAAGCTCTTATTGGGGGCTTGTTTTAGTGTAGCAAAAAAAGGCCCTTGACTCAAGACAAGTGAAGTGGCGCGGGGTTCTTGGGCCAAGGCCGGGGCGGCTAACAAAAAGGGGGCTCTTTAAAGAGCCCCCTGGTTTTTTAGGGTATCGGAAACCGGCGGTCTTCAGACCTCGGTCAGGCTCTTGCGGATGAGGGCCTCGGCCACCACCTGGCCGCTGACGTTATAAGTGCCGGCGCTCAGGCGGGCCTTTAAGCTGTCCACCTTGTCCTGGCGGATTTCCGGGGCCGCCTGGGCCAGCTCGGTGGCCCGGGCCACCAGGCGGGCGCGGTCGGACAGCTGGACCACGTCCCCGGTTTTTTCCGGTTTTTCAGGTTTCGCTTCGGGCTCCGGAACCGCCGGCCGGGCCGCGGCCGGCTGCTCGCCGGGCTTCTTTATTTCCTGAAAGGGTCCCAAGGGGCTGTCAATTTTCATAATCCACCTCTTCCGGCGGCCTTATAGGTCTGCGCGGGCCAACCATGGTGCGGTTGACCTGGTTGATGATCAGTTCTTCCAGGCGGCGCCAGAGAGCCAGGTTTTCCCGCCGGCCCACAAAGGCTTCTCCACACTCTTCCTTATCGGCCATCAGGTCGAAATCCAGAAAGGTTATTTCCCCGGTTTCATACCGAAGGCCTAAGGCCAGGCCGGGCCGGCCGCTGGCCGCGGCCAGTTCCGCCAAGGCCACATAGGCCGGGTTGGCCGAAGCCTCCCGCCCCCGCTGGGGCTGGCTTCTGGCCCGGCCCACCATTTCGGCCAGGGCGTTGCGGGCGACCTTTTCCACCGCCGACAAGCGGGGCGAGGGCCGGGGCGGGGTCAGGAAACAAACCCTCAGGGCGGCCGACCAGCCTTCTCTGAAGCGGCGGCCCAGGTTCCGCATCAAACGGCCCAGCCGCCTTGGTGTGGAAGCCACCCTCATCCCCCTGCCCGCGACCGGGCGGCCACCCTGGCCGCCGTCTTTATATTCCGTATCGGCCGGGCCAGGGCCTTACTTTAACCTAAAATAACCCTTCCCGGCAATTTAATTATAAAACAGCCCAGTTCCGCCTGACAAGCTTTCTCAGGCCAACCTCAAGCAAGGCTGGCGGCTTCCTTGATATTCAAACAGTTTCAGATTCATCCGGCTTTATGGATTCCGGCGTAGGTTATCAACCGTAGGTTATAAACCTTTCGCCGGAATGACGATTCTCCACCCATCCGTCACTCATAGGCCATTTCCCTCTTGACTCTTGAGTCCCAAGACGTATATAATAAAAAATTCCAGAATCGGGCGGAGGTTTCCCATGTATGCAGTAGTCAAAACCGGCGGCCGCCAATACAAGGTGGCTCCGGGCCAGGTGGTGCGGGTCGGCAAGCTTAAGGCCGAAGTGGGCGACGCGGTTTCCCTGGCCGAGGTGCTTCTGGTCAAGGACGGCGAAACCCTTAAGGCCGGGACCCCCACCCTGGCCGGGGTCACGGTTTCGGCCACGGTGGTCGAGCAGGATAGGGCCAAGAAAATAATCGTCTTCAAAAAGAAGCGCCGCCAGGGCTATCAGAAGAAGCAGGGACACCGCCAGGACTACACCGCCCTGAAAATCACCGCCATCAACTTATGAAGCCGGCAGCCGGCGGGCCTTAAGGGAGATTCATCATGGCTCACAAAAAAGCGGGCGGCTCCAGCCGCAACGGACGCGACACCATAGGCAAGCGCCGGGGGGTCAAACGCTACGCCGGGCAGACTGTCCGGGCCGGCAATATCCTGGTGCGGC
>JAITUX010000161.1 GCA_031286085.1 Candidatus Adiutrix sp.
GTGGATGGTCATGGGGCCCAAGGTCAGCCATAGCAGAAGGGCGGCCGGGTCCAGGGCCAGCGCGGCCGGCGCCAGTTGGCTCAGGATCCGGCCCAGAAGCCACAGAAGCCCGGCCCATAGGGCCAGGAAGAGCCACTGGAGGAGGGCGAGACAGAGGCGGGCGGCCCGGGGTGGCCGGCCGGGCCGGTCGGAGGCGGGGGCGGGTTCTGGCATGTTCGTCACTCTTTGTGATAGGGCAGATGATTCAGCATGGCATAGGCGCGATAGATTTGCTCCAGGGCGACCAGGCGGGCCAGTTCGTGGGGCAGGGTCAGGGGGCCGAGGCTCAACACCCAATCCGCCCGCTTAAGGATGGCCTGGTCCAGGCCCCAAGGGCCGCCCACCGCCAGATTGACGGTTTTGACTCCGCTTTCGCGGAGCCGGCCGATGCGGGCGGCCAGGTCGGCCGAAGACAGGCTCTCGCCCCGCTGGTCCAGGGCCAGGAGGTAGCCGCCGGGCGCAAGGCGGGCCAAAAGGGCCGCCCCTTCCCGGGCCCTATGTTCCGCCGCGTCCGAGTCCGGCCCGCCGGCGCCCTTGACCACCAGTTCCCTGGCTTCGGCCAGGGGTTTCAGCCGCTTCAGGTAATCGGCTATGCCGGCGGCCAGGAAGGGCGTCCTGGTCTTGCCCGGAAACAAGAAAATCCATTTCACTATCTTATCGCCCCCATGTTTCGGCGGCCGGCCAAGGCGGGGCTGACAGGGAGACGCTGGTGGCGGCGCTCCCGCAATCGCACCAGATTAACATATTTGAATTTAAAAAGAAAGCCGGCCGGCCCGGCCGGGCTTCCGCTTGACAGGGCCGGGGGCGGAACTTACCATATGGCCGGAGAGGGCCGGGTTTCCGCCCGGCGCCGATTTAATAAAACACTGAAGTTTGGCCTCGGGAGGTCAGGCCCATGCGCTACGACAAGTTGACCCTGAAAAGTCAGGAGGCCCTGGCCCAGGCCGGCCATCTGGCCGACCAGCGGGGCCAGCAGGAGGTGACGCCCCAGCACCTGGGCCTGAGCCTTTTGAATCAGCCCGAAGGCCTGGTCCGGCCGGTGCTGGCCAAGGCCGGCGTGCCCCTGGGACAGGTGGCCGAAAGCCTGGAGCGGGAGGTGGACAAGCTGCCCCGCGTCTCGGGCACGGGCCTGACCAGCTATGTGGGGGCGGACCTCAAGACGGCCCTGGATTTGGCCCTGGCCGAGTCTGAAAAAATGCGGGACGAGTTCGTCTCCACCGAACATCTGCTCCTTGCCCTCCTGGCCCGGCCGGAGCAGCCGGCGGCCCGGGCCTTTCTGGACGCCGGCCTGACCCGGGACCTGGTTTTCAAGGCCCTCCAGGAACTGCGCGGCCAAACCAGGGTCACGGATCAGAATCCCGAAGAAAAATTCCAGGCCCTGCAGAAGTTCACCCGGGACCTCACCGACGAGGCCCGGCGGCGCAAGCTGGACCCGGTCATCGGCCGGGACGAGGAAATCCGCCGGGTCATCCAGGTCCTGTCCCGCCGCACCAAGAACAACCCGGTGCTCATAGGCGAGCCGGGGGTGGGCAAGACGGCCATCGTCGAAGGGCTGGCCCGGCGCCTCGTTTCCGGCGACGTGCCGGAGTCCTTGAAAAACAAAAGGATCCTGTCCCTGGACCTGGGCGCCCTCCTGGCCGGGGCCAAGTTCCGCGGCGAATTTGAAGACCGCTTGAAAGCGGTCGTCAAGGAGGTCGAAGCCTCGGCCGGGGAGATAATCCTGTTCATCGACGAAATGCACACCCTGGTCGGAGCCGGCAAGGGCGAGGGCAGCCTGGACGCCGGCAACATGCTGAAGCCGCCCCTGGCCCGGGGTGAAATGCGGGTGGTGGGGGCCACCACCATCGGTGAATACAGGAAAAACATAGAAAAGGATCCGGCCCTGGAGCGCCGCTTCGCCCCGGTGCTGGTGGAGGAGCCCACGGTGGAGGACACCATCAGCATCCTGCGCGGCCTGAAGGAGCGTTACGAGGTGCACCACCGGGTCGGCATCAAGGACGGGGCCCTGGTGGCCGCGGCCACCCTGTCCCGCCGCTACATCACCGACCGTTTTCTGCCCGACAAGGCCATCGACCTGGTGGACGAGGCCGCCAGCGCCCTGAGACTGGAAATCGACAGCCTGCCCGCGGAACTGGACGAACTGAAACGCCGCATCCTGACCCTCTCCATCGAACGCGAGGCTTTGAAAAAGGAGCGTGACCGGGGGGCCGCCGAGCGCCTGGCCCGCCTGGAGAAGGAAATCGAAAATCTCTCCGCGCGGGAGGCGTCTTTATCCGCCAAGTGGCAGGCCGACAAGGACCTTTTGACCCGGGCCGCCGGCCTCAAGGTCGAACTGGAAACGGTCCGGGCGGCCATGGAAAAAGCCCAGGGCGAAGGCGATCTGGCCAAGGCCGCTGAATTGCAGTATGGCCGCCTGCCGGCCCTGACCGCGGAACTGGAAAAGATTTCGGCCGAGACCGCCGGCGGCCTGGTGCGGGAGGAGGTCGAGGCCGACGATATAGCC
>JAITUX010000221.1 GCA_031286085.1 Candidatus Adiutrix sp.
CACCGTAACCTTTAATTGAGGGTTTGGAGGACCATAGAAAATGTTCTGGCGAAGTCTGAAAATAGCGGGCCTCGTTTTGGCCGGTCTGGGGGCCGCGGGGTGCTTAAACTCCGAAGCCGACTACCAGGCGCTTTTGGAAGAAAACAACACCCTTAGCGAGGAACTGGCCGAAGCCCGCAAGGAAAATGAAATTCTGGCCCGGGCCCTGGCCGACATCAAGCGGGAACAGGAGACGCTGCAGCTGCTCTTGAATACGGGCAAGCGCAACCTGAACGCCGGCCGGGTCAATTCGCCCCTGGCCGCTTTGGCCGCCGGCGAAGAGCAGGCCCCGGCCGCTGAAGGAGGCCAGGAGGAGGAATGGCAGACGCCCGCCGAGCCGGGCGCCTCGGCGCCAGCCGCGGCCGAGGCGACGGCCGAGGTTCCAGCCGCTCCGGCTCCGGCCGGCCCGGCCGACGAGGCGGCCGCCGCCGTGCCGGCCGTCGAAGCGTCCGCCGCCTCGGAGGCCGAGGCCTCGGCCGACCCGGCTCCCCGGTCCTCAGGCCCCCGTTATTACGTCACCAAGCCCGGGGATGTGCTTTCCCACATCGCCCAGGCCAACCAAACCACGGTGGCCAAGCTTCTGGAATTGAACCCCAACTTGCGTAATCGCCGCAACTACGTGATTTACAATAATGAACGGCTGCGCCTGCCTTAAGGCCGCCTTTTTCGCCGTCAGAGGGAGGCCGGCCCCCGGGGGCTGAAAAGGGGGCTCAGGTTCTCCACCAGTTCCCGGCAGGGCCGCAAGGTGGCTTCCAATCTATAAACCGCCACCCCCTCCGGTTCGGCCAGGTGGAGAAAGACCCTGGCCGAACCGCGGAAGTTCCGGGCGGCGTTGGACAATAAGGCCAGGTTTTCCCGGTCTAGCCCGGCCCGGGGCAGTTTGAGGGTCAGGGCCGTGGTCTTTTTTTCAAAGGCCTCGGCCAGGGGCAGTATCTCCTGGGCCTTGACCTTGACGGCGTTGCCTTTTTCCCCGTCTTCGGCCCGCGCTCCCGCCTCCACTATCCCCGTAACCACCACCACCTGGTCTTGGCCGCCGGTCAGCCAGGGCTGGCATTTTTCCAGGACGCTGGGCCAGACCAGGACCTCGATGGCGCCGGTCCGGTCTTCCAGGGTCAGATAGGCGAAATCTTTGCCCTGCTTGTTTTTTTTGATTTTCAGGTCGGCCGCCACGCCCCCCAGGCGGACTTCCCGGTCCGGCCGGGTCCTGGCCTTCTCAATGGGAATCGTGTCCAGGAGACCCAGTTCCACTTCAAAACGGTCCAGGGGGTGGCCGGTTATGAAGAAACCCAGGGCCTCCTTCTCGAAGTTGAGACGGATATTTTCCGGCCAGGGCTCGGCCTTGGGCCAGGCCGGTGCCGAATGGTGGTCGGCGGCCAGGAGGTCGAACATGTTCATCTGGCCGTGATGGCGGTCGCGTTGAAGCCGGGCGCCGGCGGCCAGGGCCTCGTCCGCGGCCAGGCACATGGCGGCCCGGTTGGCCCCGCCGGAACTGTCGAAGGCTCCGCATTTGATCAGGGTCTCCAGCACCCGCCGGTTGACCTTCTGGGTATCGACGCGTTCGCAGAAATCGTAGAGGCTGGTAAAGGGGCCGCCTTTTTCGCGGGCCTCCATGATGGCCTCTATGGCCGCTCCCCCCAGGCCCTTGACCGCCCCCAGGCCGAAACGCACCGCCCCGCCGGCCACCGTGAACTGGTAGTCCGACTCATTGACGTCCGGGGGCAGAACCGGGAGCCCGGCGGCCCGGCACTCGCGGATCAGGCGCTGGACCTTTTCCAGGGGTTCCGAGGTCATCAGGGCGGCCATGAATTCCAAGGGGTGGTTGGCCTTGAGGTAGGCGGTCTGGTAGGTCAGGACGGCATAGGCGGCGCTGTGGGACTTGTTGAAGCCGTAACCGGCGAAATGGGCCATGAGTTCGAAAATGTGGTCGGCCTTCTTTTCCGCGAAGCCGTTGGCCTTGGCGCCTTCCATGAAGCGGGCCTTTTGCTTGGCCATCTCCTGGGGGTTTTTCTTGCCCATGGCCCGGCGCAGAAGGTCGGCCTCGCCCAGGCTGAAATTGGCCAGGACCTGGCTCAGGCGGATGACCTGTTCCTGGTAAAGTATGACGCCGCCGGTCTCTTTCAGGATGGCTTCCATTTGGGGGAGGTCATAGACCGCCGTCTTAAGGCCGCGCCGGACCTCTATGAACTGGTCGGCCAGGCCGCTTTGCAGAGGTCCGGGCCGGTAAAGGGCCACCAGGGCCATCAGGTCTTCCAGGCAGTTGGGCTTGAGCTTGACCAGGTATTCGCGGATGCCCTGGCTTTCCAGTTGAAAGATGCCGCTGGAGTCGCCCCGGGCCAACAGGGCGTAGGTCGGGCCGTCCTTGAAATCCTGGCCCTGGAAATCCACTTCCACGCCGTTTTTCTTCAAGAGGGCCAGGCAGTGGTCTATGACCGTGAGGGTCTTGAGGCCCAGGAAATCGAATTTGACCAGGCCGACGGCCTCCACCCCTTTCATCTCGAACTGGGTGACGATCTGGGTTTTCTCGCCGTTTTCCTCGTCCGTCTCCTTGGCCCGGCAGAGGGGCAGATATTCGGTCAGGGGCCGGTCGCCGATGACCACCCCGGCGGCATGGATGGAAGCGTTTCGGGGCATGTTTTCCAGGTAGCGGGCGTATTTTAAGAGCTTGGCCGTCTCGGAACCGGCCTCGGCCGCCGCCTGGGCCAGCCTGGGCTCGGCCTCCAGGGCCAGGGCCAAGGTGACTTCCATCGGCTCGCCCGTCTTTTCGTCCTTGATCCTGGCCGGCACCAGCTTGGCCAGGACGTCGGCCTCCTCATATTTCCAGCCCAGCACCCGGCCCACGTCCCGGATGACGCTCTTGGCCTTCATCCGGCCGAAGGTGATGATTTGGGCCACCTGCTCCCGGCCGCCGTATTTTTCCGTGACGTAGGCGATGACCTCGTCGCGCCTTTGGCCGCAGAAGTCCACGTCTATATCGGGCATGGTGATGCGGTTGGGGTTGAGAAAGCGCTCAAACAGAAGGTCGAAGCGTATGGGGTCCAGGTCGGTGATGCCCAGGGCCCAGGCGGCCAGGCTGCCGACGGCCGAGCCCCGGCCGGGGCCCACCGGTATGCGGCTTCTCTTGGCCCAATCGATGAAATCGGCCACTATCAGAAAGTAGTCGGGGAAATTCATCTTGACGATGAGGTCGATTTCCTCTTCCAGGCGGGCGCGATAGGCTGCCCGCTTGTCCGGCCCGAAATTACGCCCGGCCCGGGCTTCGGCCAGAAGGCGCCGCTCAAGGCCGTCCCGGGCCTGTTCCGCCATGACGTCCGCCGACGTCCGCCCCTCCGTAAGCTTAAGGGCGGGGAAGGCGTAGTGGGGTTTTTCCGAAAACTCCACCTGGCAGAGTTCGGCGATGGCCAGGGTGTTGGCCAGGGCCTCGGGGGTCTCCCGGAAGGCTTCGGCCATTTCCCGGGGCGTCTTGAAATAGTATTCGCTGTTGGTGAAGCGGAGGCGTTTTTCATCTTCCAGGGTCTTTTTGGTCTGGAGACACAAAAGGACGTCGTGGAGGTCATGGTCCTCTTTCAGTAGGTAGTGGCAGTCGTTGGTGGCCGCCAGGGGCAGGCCCAGGGAACGCCCGATCTCGATTAGCCCGGCGTTGGCCTCGGCCTGTTCCGGCAGGCCGTTGGCCTGAAGTTCCAGGTAGAAGCGTCCGGGGAAGAGGGCCGCGTATTCCTCGGCCGCCCGGGCGGCTTCGGCCGGGCCTCGGTTCAGAAGCCGCCAGGCCACCTCGCCTTTAAGGCAGCCGGAGAGGGCGATGAGGCCCCGGCTGTGGGCGGCCAGAAGTTCCCGGTCCACCCGGGGCTTGTAATAGAAGCCCTCCATGTTGGCCAGGGAGACCAGGCGGCAGAGGTTCCGGTAGCCTTCCATGTTTTCGGCCAGGAGAACCAGGTGGTGCAGGAGATCGGGGGTCGTGCGGCTGTGGCGGCCGGCGGCGGCCACGTAGGCCTCCACCCCCAGGATGGGTTTGACCCCGGACGCCCGGGCGGCCTTGTAGAATTCCAGGATGCCGAACATCTGCCCGTGGTCGGTGAGGGCCACGGCCGGCATGCCCATGTTTTTGGCCGTCCGCGCCAGGTCTTCTATCTTGATGGCCCCGTCCAGGAGGCTGTAGCAGGAATGGACATGCAGATGGACGAAACTCATGGGGGGACCTCGCAAAAGCCGGGGGAAGCGTCAGATGGAGTCCAGGCGGTAGTTGGGGGCTTCCTTGGTGATGATGACGTCGTGGACGTGGCTTTCCTTGAGGCCGGCCGAGGTGATGCGGACGAAGCGGGCTTTTTCCCGGAGTTCGGCCAGGCTGGCCGCGCCCAGGTAGCCCATGCCCGCCTTGAGGCCGCCGACGAGCTGGAAGACGCTTTCGGACAAAAGGCCCCGGTAGGGCACCCGGCCGACTATGCCCTCGGGCACGAGCTTGCCGGAGTCGGAATCCTGGCCCTGGCCGTAACGGTCGGCCGAACCCTCGCGCATGGCTTCAATGGAGCCCATGCCCCGGTAGGTCTTGTAAGTGCGGCCCTGGTAGAGAAATTTTTCCCCGGGGCTCTCCTCCGTGCCGGCGAAGAGGGAGCCGACCATGACCGCGGCCGCGCCGCCGGCCAGGGCCTTGACTATGTCGCCGGAGAACTTGATGCCGCCGTCGGCCAGGATGGAGAGGCCCCGGCGGCGGCCCTCGGCCGCGCAATTGAAAATGGCCGTCATCTGCGGGACGCCCACCCCGGCCACTATGCGGGTGGTGCAGATGGAGCCCGGCCCCACCCCCACCTTGACCGCGTCGGCCCCGGCCTCGGCCAGGGCGGCCACGCCTTCGGCCGTGGCCACGTTGCCGGCCACCACGGGGATATCCGGGAAATGCCGCTTGAGCAGCCGGACCGTTTCCATGACGTTGCGGGAATGGCCGTGGGCCGAATCCACGACCAGGACGTCAACCTTGGCCGCGATCAGGGCCTGGGCCCGTTCCAGGGCTTCCTCGTTGGCCCCGATGGCCGCCGCGGCCCGGAGCCGCCCCTTGGAATCCTTGCAGGCGTTGGGGTATTGCCGGACCTTCTCAATGTCCTTGATGGTGATGAGGCCCACCAGGCGGCCCTGGCGGTTGACCACCAAGAGCTTCTCAATGCGGTTCTCATGAAGCCGGGCCTTGGCCTGTTCCAGGGTTATGCCCTCTTCGGCCGTTACCAGGCGGTCCTTGGTCATGACTTCGGAGACCGGCCGGCTGAAGTTGGTTTCAAAGCGCAGATCGCGGTTGGTGACTATGCCGCGCAATTCCCCCTCCGAGACCACCGGCACCCCGGATATGTGATAGAGTTCCATAAGGGCCAGAACTTCCTGGACCCGGGCTTCCGGGGTCACCGTGACCGGGTCCACTATCATGCCGCTCTCGCTTTTTTTGACCTTCTCCACCTCGAAGGCCTGGGCCGTTATGCTCATGTTCTTGTGGATGACGCCCAGGCCCCCCTGGCGGGCCATGGTGATGGCCGTGGCCGACTCGGTGACGGTGTCCATGGCCGAGCTGACCAGGGGCACGCTCAGGCTTATGTCCCGGAGCAGAACGGTGCCGGTATCGACTTCCGTCGGCAGGACCTCCGAATAAGCCGGCATCAGGAGCAGATCGTCAAAGGTCAATCCTTCGTCAAACAGCCTGGTCATGCTCATCCGTCACCTGCCTTTTATTTATTGAATCGTGAATTCCGGCCGGGCCGCGGCCGCCAGCCAGAGGCCTTCCAAAAGGCCGTTGTCGCTGACCACCAGTTCCGGCCGCCGGAAATGGTCCATGATTTCCAGGGCCAGGGCCAGCCCGGCCGGCAGGGCGTCGGCCCGGCGGGGGTGAAGGCCGTAATCGGCCACCCGCCGGTCTTCGCTTAAGGGGGCCAGGTCGGCCAGGAGGCCGGCCAGGGCCGGCCGGGCCAGGCGGGCGTTGTTTATCCGGTCCGGGTCGTAGGACTTAAGTCCCAGGAGAATGGCGGCCATGGTGGTGACCGTGCCGGCCGTGCCCACCAGAACCTGGCCGGCCGGAACAAAGCTGAAATCGGCGGCGGCCAGGGCCGCCCGGACCGTTTCTGTCACCGCCGCCAGTTGGCCGGGCCGGGCCGGGGCGTTCAGGTGGGCTTCGGTCAGGCCCACCACCCCCAGGTCCAGGCTCAGGCCCCGGCCGATGACCCCGGCGGAGACGGCGATGAATTCAGTCGATCGCCCCCCGATGTCAAAAATCAGAACTTCCGGGGGGACGGGGTTAAGGCCGGTCAGC
>JAITUX010000164.1 GCA_031286085.1 Candidatus Adiutrix sp.
ATGACCGTGTGGGGGCGGTAGTGGATGAACTTGGGGCGCTTGTCGAAGAAGGCGCAGTCGTATTCGTCGCCTTCCATTATGAACCATTCGCCCCGGGGAAGCCGCCAGGGATGGGGGAAATCGAGGCCGGCCCCGCCGATGAGAAAGCCGGGGTCCAGCCCCCCGGCCTCGAAGATCTTGGCGGCCAGGGCCGTGGTGGTGGTCTTGCCGTGGCAGCCGGCCACCACCAGGTTGCGGGTGCGGTTCAAAAAAAGCCGGTTCAGGGCCTGGGGCAGGGAGAGGTAGGGCCGGCCCAGTTCCTTCAGACGGGCCAGGACCGGGAAGGAGCGGGTGACCACGTTGCCCACCACGACCAGGTCGCTGTCCGGGGGCAGGGTTTCCGGCCCGTAGCCGGAGAAGACGGGCAGACCCAGGCCGGCCAGGACTTCGCTCATGGGCGGATAGATGGGGCCGTCCGAACCGGTGACCCGGTAGCCGGCCTCGCTCAGCAGGCCGGCCAGGGCGGCCATGGCCACGCCGCCTATGCCCAGGAGATGGATTTTTTTGTCCGCGGGCGGCCCGGCCAGGAAGTCCGGCGGTATGAAGTTGAGCCCGGGGTCAAGTTCCGTCACGTGTTCTCCATATTTCTTTTTGCGTTCCAGTATTTTTTAGCGGAGCCAGAACTGCGGCTGGAAAAGGATGAGTATGGCGAAGAATTCCAGGCGGCCCAGGAGCATCTCCAGGATGAGGATGGCCTTGGCCGGCGAGGACAGCGGGGCGAAGCCCAGGCCCAGGTCCAGGCCCACGTTGCCCAGGGACGAAGCCGAGGCGGCCAGGGCGGAGAGGATGTCCAGGTCCAGGGCGGTCAGGGCCAGGGCGGAGGCGGCCAGGACGACCATGTAAAGGACCCAGAAGGACCAGACCGCGGTCATGAGCCGCTCGGGTATGGGCCGCCCGCCCAGGCTTATTCCTATGACCGCCCGGGGGCGGATGTGCTGGCGCAGGGCTCGGTGGAGCCCTTTGAAAACGAGTATCCAGCGCACGCATTTTATGCCGCCGCTGGTGGAGCCGGCGCAGCCGCCCAGAAAGAAGAGGCTGAAGAGCAGGCCCTGGGTGAAGCCGGGCCACTTAAGCCAGTCGGCGCTGGTGAAGCCGGTGGTGCTGACCACCGAGACCACCTGGAAAAAGGCCTGGCGCAGGGCGGCCCAGGGGCTTAACTCCAAGCCGGCGGCCAGGAGCGAGGCGGCGATCAAGAGGGCGCTCAGGATTATGATAAGGGTATAGACCCTGGCCTCGGCGTCCCGGAACAGGCCGCGCCAGTCGCCCCGGCAGGCCTGGTAGTAAAGGGCGAAGTTCAGGCTGCCCAGGAACATGAAGACGGTGAAGAGAATCTCCAGGCCCGGGTGGCCGTAGTGGCCTATGGACAGGTCGCGCGTGGTGAAGCCGCCGGTGGAGATGGCGCTCAGGCCGTTGCAGAGGGCCTCGAACCAGGAGAGGCCTCCGGCCCGGGCCAGGATAACCAGGGCGGCGGTCAGGCCCAGGTAGATGAGCCAGAGTATCTTGGCGGTCTGGGCGACGCGGGGCCTTAAGCGCACCTGGCCCAGGGAGCTTTCGTTGCGGAAAAGGTGCATGCCGCCCAGGCCCAGGAAGGGCAGCACGGCCAGCATGAGCACGATGACCCCCATCCCTCCCAGCCAGTGGGTCAGGGCCCGCCACAGCAAAAGGCTTGGCGGCAGTTCGTCCAGGTGGGTCAGTATGGTGGCCCCGGTGGTGGTGAAGCCGGAGACGGATTCAAAAAGGGCGTCCATGAGGCCGGGGTTAAGGCCGCTCAGGGCGTAGGGCAGGGCCCCGGCCGCGGCGATGAGGGGCCAGGCCAGGCCCACCGCGGCCAGGCCGTCCCGCCCCCTTATTTCCGAGGTTTCGGCCCGCCGGCGGCCCAGGCGGATGAGGAGGCCGGCGGCCCCGGCCGCGATCAAGGCCGAAAGGCCGAAGGCCGGGCCGGCGCCGTCGCCCAGGAAAAAGGCCGGCCCGGCCATGAGGCCCATGATCAAGGCCAGGAAGGCGAGGATGAGGCCGCAGAGATAGGCGATGAGGGGCGGGTTTATGGCCAGCTTGGCATGCAGCATTTAAAACCGCCCTTGATAAAGTACTAAACAATGAGCCGGCCGGCGTCAGCCGGCTCACCAATATAGAGCCAAATTAAAAAGGGTCCGGCTAGGCCGGCCCTTTTTAATTTGATGCTCTATCTGGCGCCCAGGAGTTTTTCCACGGCGCTGATGGCCTCGGGCCTGGTCACCACGGCCAGGATGTCGCCGGCCTGGACGACCGTGCCGCCCCGGGGGATGTTGACCTCATCGCCCCGGGCCAGGGCCGTGGCCAGGGCGCCGGCGGGGAATTTCACGTCCATGAGCCTTTTCCCGGCCAGGGGGCTCCAGGACGGCACCTGGAATTCGATTATTTCCGCGTCTTCGCTTATCAGGGCGGCCACGGAGATGACCCGGCCCCGGCGCAGGTATTTCAGCACGGCCCGCGCCGCGGCCATGCGGGCCGAGACCATGGCCCCCAGGCCGATGGCCGACACCAGGGGGGCGTAGGAGTAGCGGTTGACCCGGGTGATGGTCTGGCGGGCGCCCAGGCGCTTGGCCACCAGGCAGGAGATGAGGTTTTTCTCGTCGTCGGTGGAGAGGGCGATGAAGGCGTCGGTCTCGCCGACGTTCTCGTCCAGCAGAAGGTCCTGGTCGGTGCCGTCGCCGCAGATGATCATGGCCCCGGGGAGGCGGTGGCTCAGGTATTCGCAGCGGCGCTGGTTCATCTCGATGAGGGTGACCTTGAAACCCCGGGGGTCGGAGGTCAGGCGGCGGGCCAGGTGATACCCCACTTCCCCGCCGCCGATTATGGTCACCTGCCGCACCGGGTCCATGCTCAGGCCGAAAAAGGCCTTCACCTTGTCCACGTCCAGGTCGGCGGCGGCGGCGTAAATGAGGTCGCCGGCCTTGAGTATGGTGTCGCCCCGGGGAATGAGAAGCTGGTGGTGGCGGTGGATGGCGGCCAGGAGGAGGCTCGGCTGGTTTTCTATGTGAATCTTGGCCAGGGGCTTGTGCAGGAAGGGATGCCCTGGAGGCAGTCTCAGGCCCACCAGGTGCAGGCGGCCGTGGGCCACTTCGATGACGTCCGCGGCCCCGGGGAACTTGATGAAGTCCATGATGGTCTCCACCGCCTCGAAGCCGGGGTTGATCAGGAAGTCGATGCCCAAGTCGTCCTGGAAGCGCTTTTCGTCGAAGAAGTCGTAGAAGGCCGAGGAACGGATGCGGGCCAGGCGCTTGGTTTCGGGCGAAGCCAGAAGCTGGGCCAGGCGGCAGGCCAGGATGTTGGTTTCGTCGTTGCCGGTGACGGCCACCAGGAGGTCGGCTTCGGCCAGGCCGGCCGAAGAGAGGACGCCCGGGTCGGCGCCCTGGCCGCAGATGACCTGGATATCCATGACCTCGGTGGCCTGGTCCAGGCGGGCCTGGTCCCTATCCACCAGGGTCACGTCAACCTTTTCCCGGGTCAGCCGGCCGGCGATATGCCAGCCGACGTCCCCGGCGCCCAGGACCACAACTTTCATCAGGAGACCCGGCTGCCGGGAGCGATAATGGCGGAGGGGGCGATTAGGGCCAGTTCTTCGCCGTCCGGCGTGCGCCGGGAGGCGGCCAGGACCATGCCCTGGGAGGTTATGCCCATGAGTTTGGCCGGGGCCAGGTTGGCCGCCACCACCACCAGGCGGCCGACCAGGTCCTCGGGCCGCAAGTGCCGGGCCAGGCCGGCGACTATGGTGCGCTCTTCCGTCCCCAGGTTGAGCTTGAGCTTAAGGAGCTTGTCGCTCTTGGGCACGGCCTCGGCCGCCAGCACCTCGGCCACGCGCAGGTCCAGGCGCCTGAATTCGTCTATGGTGACCAGTTCCGGGGCCAGGGGTTCCGCCTTGGGCGAAGGGCTTGGCGGGGCCGCCGGTTTTTCGGCCTGGGCGGCGAGGCCGCCGCCGAATTCCACCCGGGGGAAGAGGGCCGGCCCGGCCGCCGCCGGCCGGCCGGGGACCAGGTTCCGGCGCGGCCCGGCCAAATCCATATCCATCCGGGCGGGGTCCAGGCCCAGGCGGCGCCATATCTCTTCGCCGGTGCGGGGCATGACCGGCCAGACCATGGCCCCGGCCAGGGCCAGGCCCTCCACCAGGCTCCGCAAAACCGCGGCCAGGCGCCCGGCCTTGGCGGGGTCCTTGGCCAAGGCCCAGGGGGCCTCGACATCGATGAGCTTGTTCAGGGCGCCGACTAGTTCCCAGGCCGCGGCCAGGGCCTTGTGGACGGCCAGGTTTTGAAAGTGGGCCCGGTATTCTTCCGCCAGGCGGACGGCCAGGTCACGCCCCGGGGTCTCCTCCATATCCGCGGGCAGAACGCCCCCGCCGAAGCGGGCCAGCATGGCCAGGGAGCGCTGCCAGAGATTGCCCAAATCGTTGGCCAGGTCGGAGTTGTAGCGGGCCACCAGGGCGTCTTCCACGAATTCGCTGTCCAGGCCGAAAGCCATGTCCCGGGCCAGGAAGTAGCGGAAGGCCTCTACCCCGTAAACCTCGGAGAGGCCCAGGGCGTCCACGGCGTTGCCGACGGATTTGCCCATCTTGGCCTGGCCCAGCTGCCAGTAGCCGTGGACGTTCAGGTGCTGAAAGAGGGGCAGGCCCGCGCTTTTGAGCATGGTGGGCCAGAAGACGGCGTGGGGTTTCAGGATGTCCTTGGCGATGAAGTGCTGGGCGTGGGGCCACCAGCGGCCGAAGGGTTCGTCGTCCGGCCAGCCGATGACGCTTATGTAGCTGATGAGGGCGTCGAACCAGACGTAGGTGACGAACTTGTCGTCGAAAGGCAGGTCGATGCCCCAGTCGAGGCGGCTCTTGGGCCGGCTGATGCACAGGTCTTCCAGGGGTTCCCGCAGAAGCCCCAGCACTTCGTTGCGGTAGCGTTCGGGCCGTATGAAGTCGGGGTTTTTTTTCAGGTGGTCTATGAGCCAGTCCTGGTAGGCGCTCATGCGGAAGAAGTAATTCTCCTCCTCCACGTAGCCGGGCTTGGTGCGGTGGTCCGGGCAGAGGCCGTCGACCAGTTCCTTCTCGGTGTAGAAGCGTTCGCAGCCCACGCAGTAATGGCCGCCGTAGCGGCCGAAATAAATGTCGCCCCGGCGTTCGACCCGGTCCAGGAAGGCGGTCACGGCCCTGACATGGCGGTCCTCGGTGGTGCGGATGAAGCCGCCCGGTTCCGCGTTGAGCCGGGGCCAGGTCTCCCGGAAGAGGCCGCTGATGTGGTCGGCGTACTCAAGGGGGCTCTGGCCGTTCTTGGCCGCGGCCTGGGCTATCTTGTCGCCGTGTTCGTCGGTGCCGGTGATGAAGAGGGCCTCCCGGCCCGCCAGCCGGTGAAAGCGGGCGAAGGCGTCGGTGATTATGGTGGTGTAGGCGTGCCCCAGGTGAGGCCGGGCGTTGACGTAATATATGGGCGTGGTGGCGTAGAAGCGCATGGCTGGGGCCTTCCCTTCGTTTTTGAAAAACAGCCCGGCTTTTCAAGCCTCAGGCTGTTTTTTCCTGAGGCACCTGGCCAGGGTTGAAAACAATTCCTGCACGTTGAAGGGCTTGTTTATATGGTCGTCCATGCCGGCCTTGAGGCTCAGTTCGCGGTCGCCCTGCATGGCGTTGGCGGTCATGGCCACTATGGGCAGTTCGTTGAATTTCCCCAGTTCCCTGATTTTCCTGGTGGCCTCTATGCCGTCCATCTCCGGCATTTGAATGTCCATCAGCACCAGGTCGTATCTTTTTTCCTGGACCAGGCGCACGGCCTCCAGGCCGTTGTTGGCCAAATCCACCTCCAGCCCGGCGTTTTTGAGGATGCGGCTGGCCACCAGCTGGTTGACCTCGTTGTCCTCGGCCAGGAGTATCCTGGCCCCCAGGTAGTCATTGACCAGGGCCATCTCGGGGGATTTTTTGAGTTTTGATTCCCGGCTGGGCAGCTCCCGCCCGAAGATGTCCATAAGCATGTTGAGCATGGTGGACGGGGACAGGGGCTTGGTCATGACGTTGCGGATGCCGCTTCTGCGGGCCAGGTCCAGGACGTCGTCGCGGTTGTAGGCCGTGGCCATGATTATGACCGGCAGTTCCTTGGCGGGGATGATTTCATGGATCCTGTCGGCGGTCTGTATGCCGTCCATGTCCGGCATTTTCCAGTCGATGATGAGGAGATCGAACTTGCGGTCCCGCCGGCTGAAGTCCTGGATCAGGTCCACGGCCGCGAAGCCGCTGTCGGCGGTCATGACGGTGAAGCCCAGGTTCTTGAGAAACTCCTTCATTATCTCCAGGGCCACCAGGTTGTCGTCCACCACCATGGCGGTGAGCCCCCGGAAATCCTTGCGCTTGACAATGTAGCGCCGGGCAACGGCGTGGACGCCGAAGGAGGCGGTGAAGGTGAAGGTGCTGCCCAGGCCCGGTTCGCTGTCCACCCAGATGCTGCCGCCCATCATCTCCACCAGGCGCTTGGAGATTATGAGGCCCAGGCCCGTGCCGCCGAAGAGGCGGGCGGTGGAGGATTCGGCCTGGGTGAAGGCCTGGAAGAGGTTCTGGACCTGCCCGGGGGAGAGGCCGATGCCCGTGTCCTGGACTTCGAACCGCAGGGTGACCCGGTCCGGGCTCTCCGCCTCCGTGGAAACCCTTAAGGAGATCTGGCCGGTGTGGGTGAACTTGACCGCGTTGCTGGAGAGGTTCGAGAGAACCTGGGTCAGGCGGATCTGGTCGCCCACCAGGCCCACCGGCGTATCCGGGGGCACCTGGAGAAGGTATTCCAGGCCTTTTTCGCTGGCCCTGGCGGAGCTTAAATCCACCACGGTCTGGAGCACGTCTTCGAGATTGAAGGGCACCTGCTCCATCTCCAGCTTGCCGGCCTCGATCTTGGAAAAATCCAGGATGTCGTTGATGATGCGCAGAAGGGTTTTGGCCGCGCCCTCGGCCTTCTGGAGGTAGTCCAGCTGGGTATCGTTGACCTCGGTCTGCATGGTCAGGTGCAGGAGGCCCAGGATGGCGTTCATGGGGGTGCGGATTTCGTGGCTCATGTTGGCCAGGAATTTGCTCTTGCTCCGGTTGCTGTCCTCGGCCGCGTCCTTGGCCCTTTTCAGGTCCTCGGCCTCCAGGGCCAGATCGTTTACGTCCGTGAAGCAGTTCAGGACGCCCGGCCGGCCGTCATACTCGATCGGGCCGGCGTCCAGGAGCATGGCCCAGGCCCGGCCGTCGGGCCGCCTGACGACCACGGGCCGCCGGCTGAGGCCGCCGCGGCCGGTCATCTCCTGGGCCAGAATAGGCGGAAGTGCCTCGTCCTGGTAGAGCCCGGCCAGCAGGTCGCCGGGGCGGAGCCCGGTGAATCGGCCGGCGAAGGGGGTGAGGAACTCGACAACGCCATCGACGGTGACTATGAGGCATACGGGGGCGGAATCGACCATCCGGCTTGGGAACTGGCGTTCACGGTCCCGTTCTTCAAGGTCTCTGAGCATTAGGTACCTGGTTTTCGCTGATTCCGGGCGCGGCCGGACGCCCGCGGCCAATCAAGGCCGGGGCTTTGGGTCCCTAAGTTTAATTTCCGTTATTGAATTATATATTAACAAGTCAATCTTGTAAATGCCGGCGCCCCGCCGGGGGCGGTCCGGGCCGAAAGGGCGCTATTTGGCCTGGGACTGGGAGCGTTCGTAGTATGGGGCGAAAACGTCTTGCAGCCTCTTGCGGCAGACCATGCTTTCCCGGTTGGCGCACTTGGGGCTGTCGCCGCTGGTCTCGAACCAGTTGCAGCTTGAGGCTTCGTCGCAGTCCGGCTTCTCCTGGCTGGACTGGAAACCGTCGGGAGACAGTGGAATAGCGGTAGCCATATCAAACCTCCCCGTCCGGCTCAAGCCGGCCCGGGCTTTCATTCTTAGTTAAGCAATATCCAGGCCAAGTTCATCTTCAGTGTTTGAGGCTCACCCGTCAGAGGGGACCCGCAATTCATAGGTTCCGGAAAATTCGGCCCCCAACATATGGGGGTTCAGCAGGCGCAGGGTCTTGTAATCACAGCCCGCGGCCTTGGCCAGGTCCGGCCAGCCGCTCTTATCCGGCACGGCCACTGTCCGCCGGGCCGAAATTAGGGGCTGATAAACCTGGACCGGCGGCGCGGCGGTGAAGCCGTAGGCCTCGGGGTTTTCCAGGATGATCTTGATGGCCGCCATCCGATAGACGTAGCGTTCGGTCTCCAGGGGCAGATCCAACTGGCTGTAGTCCTTAAGGCCCCGTTCGGCCACGGCCCGGACGACCCGGCTTTCCCCGGCGTTGTAGGCGGCCAGGGCCAGGGGCCAGTCGCCGAAGGCGTCGTGGAGCGCTTTCAGATAGATTGCGGCCGCCTCCATAAGGTCATCCGGCAGACGCCTCTGGTCGATCTGGCTGTTTACGGCCAGGCCGTAGCGGCGGGCGGTGCCCGGCATGAACTGCCACAAGCCCAGGGCTCCGGCCGGGGAGAGGGCGCCGGGCCGCAGGTCGCTTTCGGCCACGGCCAGGTATTTCAAGTCGTCCGGGAGGCCCGCCGCCTTGAGCCTGGCCTCGATGGTGGGGAAGTATTCCCGGGCCCGGCGTTGCCACAGGGCCACCTGGGCCGGCTGGTTGACCGCGAAGATGAACTCGGTTTCCAGCCGTTCGCGGACGGCGGGACGGCTTAGATCCAAAATCCAGCCGCAGAAGGCGGCCCGGTCCGGCAAGGCGTAATCCTTCTTGGCCGTCTGGCCGCTCCAGCCCGCCGGGCGGCCGGCCTCCCCCGGCCGGCCGGTTTCTTTCAAGCCGTTACAGGCCCCGCCGGCCCCCAGGGCCAGGATTAGGCTGGCCAGCCGCGCATATTCCAGTATGGAGGTCATTTACAGCCATTCACGCTTGAACCGGACGCCGGACAGCTGACCGCGCCCGCCGTCCGGGGCCTTCCCGGACCTTTGAAAATACGCCAAAGTATAACCAAATAGGCCCCCTAAGGCAAGCCATTTGTGGAGCGCCCTATGGCAATTGTTGAATCTGTTTTATGGCTATTCAAGAAGTTATGAGGTATCGGAAGTTAGAGTTGAATTGGCTTTTCATCCATCCCGAAGGTGTATCTTGCATCTCACTCAGGTTTATTTTTTGATGTCGTTATTTTTGGGCTACGATGTGAGAAAAGAGAGTATAAGGCCAGAAGTATGACCATGGCCAATCCCGCGCCCCTGAAACTATTGGACGGAAGGAAGCAACAGAAACCGCCGGCCAAGGCCAGTAATCGTTCGATTAGCCCGATTGCGCATCCTAACCAGCCCACCGCGAAGGCCGAGATCCCGCATATGCCCGCCAGGGCTAGAACCGCGGCGCCAAGGGCCTCCTGGACGTCGGCTTGCAATAGAATGGAAGGGGTATATATGAACATGTACGGTAGGAAAAACGAGGGCTGGGCGATGCAGAAAGCCGTGATTCCGGCCTTGGTCGGATTCGCTCCCGCAATGCCGGAGGCCGTATAGCTGGCTAGGCATACCGGCGGAGTGATGTCCGCCTTGATGCCGAAATAGAAGACGAACAAATGGGCTGCGAGGCCCGGCACCCCCATTTTAATCAAGGCCGGGGCGACAATGGTGCTGGTCACGATATAGTTGGCTGTGGTTGGCAGCCCCAAGCCCAGAATCAGGCAGGCCAGCATGGAGAGCAGCAAGGTCAGGAACAGGTGGCCGTCGGTCAAGCTTAGCAGATTGTTGGAAAAATTAAGGCCCAGGGCGGTGAGGGAACAGGCCCCCACAATGAAGCCGACCACAGTGCAGGCAATGGCCGTCCCCACGGCTCCCCGCGCTCCGGCGGATAGCGTATCCATGAAAACGCCTAGCGTCATGGTGCGCCTCTGGCCCAGCATGGACAAGCCGCAGATGGCGACAATGGCCCAAAAGGCGGCTTTCAGCGGGGTATAATGCCTGAGAAGCATGGCCACGATGAGGACTATCGGCAACAGGAGATAGCCGTCCTTTTTCATCA
>JAITUX010000199.1 GCA_031286085.1 Candidatus Adiutrix sp.
GGCGAACGTTTCCCTTCGCTCCCGGCCCTCATAAACGCCGGGCAGTTTTACCCGGACCGCAGTTATATGGGTCGTCTGCGGCGCGACGGCCTGGAAATATCCTCCACCGACCACGCCCGCTGGAAGGGTTATCTGGTATCCGTCCCCCGGGCCGGCTCACCCCCGGGACCAGACGCGGCCATAATCGACTTGGAAAATCCGAAAACAAGTCTTACGCCGGAGAACTACCTGAATGTTCTGCAGTCCTTCATGTTGCTGGACCGCACCGGCCGCATACGGGTCCGCGACACCGTCAATCTGGCCGCCCGGGCCGCCGTGGCCGAAGACCAGGAAGGCCGCCTTTGGCTGGTTATGACCCCGGCGGCCATCAGCCTCCACGACCTGGCCCTGGCGCTTAAGGATCCCAGCCTGAAGCTGGTCCAGGCCCTGGGGCTGGACGGAGGGTTTGAATGCCAGTTCCTCTGGCGGCGGGACGGGGAGACCTGGCAAGCCACCGGGCAGTATTCATTGAGCCCCGGCCGGGCCGTCCATATGCCCGGCTACCATCCCACCCTGCCGGCCGTGTTGGCCGTGGAACCCAGTCCCGGCCACTGAAGATGGGGCGATCCAGGACATTGATAGGCCGGACCCCGGGGGTTTGTCCCGGGGTCCGGCCTTATTCAGCGCCTAAAGTTTTCAGGCCCCTGTTTAACGGCCGCGATTGACGACCGCCAGGGTCTGGGTGGCGATTTCCCTTTCCTCGTCCGTCGGAATGACGGCGATTTTGATTGGGCTGTCGGCGGTGGAAACAAAGCGGGCCTGGTCCGAGCGCTCCTGGTTCTTGGCCAGGTCCAGCTTCAGGCCGATGCCGTCAAGACCTTTGAGAATCAGGGCGCGCATGGAGGCCGAGTTTTCGCCCACCCCGGCCGTGAAGGCCACCGCGTCGGCCCCGCCCAAGGTGGCCAAGTAGGCCCCGATATATTTCTTGACCCGGTAGGCGTAGGCTTCCATGGCTTGGACGCACTGCTGGTTTCCGCTCTGGGCTCCGGCCTCGATATCCCGCAGGTCAGAGGAGTTGACGCCGCCCATTCCCAGAAGGCCGCTTTTCTTGTTCAGGAAAGCGTCAATGCCGTCAAGGTCCAACTTCTTGATTTTCATCACGTTCCAGACTATGGCCGGGTCGATGTCCCCGCAGCGGGTGCCCATGATAAGCCCTTCCAGGGGGGTCAGCCCCATGGAAGTGTCCAGGCACTTGCCGCCGGATACCGCGCTGACCGAGCCGCCGTTGCCCAAGTGACAGACGATGACCTTGCAGTCGGCCGGCTTGCGGCCCAGGATCTCGGCCGCCTTGCGGGAGACGAAAGCGTGGCTGGTGCCGTGGAAGCCGTAACGCCGGATTTTGTGCTCGGTGTAGAGGTCGTAAGGCAAGGCGTATAAATAGGAACTGGGCGGCATGGTGGAATGAAAGGCGGTGTCGAAGACGCCCACATTGGGCACCCCGGGGAAGACCGCCTCGCAGGCTTCAATGCCGGTGAGGTTGGGCGGGTTATGCAGCGGCGCTATGGAGAAACAATCCCGGATGGTGGCCTTGACCTTGGCATCAATAAGCACCGGGTCGGTGATGCTTTCGCCTCCGTGGACCACCCGGTGGCCGATGGCCTTGACTTCACCCAAGGCCTTCAGAACCCCGACCTGGGGATCGACGAGTCTCTGGGCTATGAGCCGCACGGCTTCCTGGGCATCCTTGACGGGCACTTCGCCCTTGACCACATCGCCCTTGGCGTTGGTGTACTTCATCGCGGTGCCTTCGATGCCGATGCGCTCAATGAGCCCGCCGGCCAGGACCTGGGGAGCCCCTTTCAGATCGAAACAGGTGAATTTGACGGAAGAACTGCCCGCGTTGATGACCAGAACTATCATAATTGCGCCTTTCTTTAGGTATGAAAGTTGGATGGATAAACGGTCGGCAGGCCTTCATCTCGAAAGGCCGGCTGAAGGCCGTGAAGACCGGGCCGCTTTTGAATAATGCTTTATTTTAACCTTGAAGCGGCCCTCGGGCAAGAAAAAAAAATCAGCCGAGCCGGGCGGGGGGCCGCCCCGGGCGGGCCGTCGAACGGCCCAAGGCTCTCAGCGCCGGTCTTTAAGGGGCACGATGCGGTTGAAGACCGGCCGTTCCCGGTCGTGCAGCTTCTCATCGGTGATGAAATAGCCCAGGCGCTCGAACTGGCAGCGCCAGCCCGGGGGCAGGCCGGTCAACGCGGGTTCCAGGCGGGCCTCCGGACATTCCACCAGGGAGTCGGGATTAAGTTCCCTATCCAGGTCGCCCTTGGGTCTCGGCGTCTTGAACAAGCGGTCATAGAGGCGAACCCTGGCCGGCCGGGCCCGGCCGGCCGGCACCCAGTGAATCACCGCCGGTTGGCCGCCGGGACCGGCGCCGCCGCCGCGAGGCTCTTCGCTATAGGTGCAGCGCAGTTCCACGACCCGCCCTTCGGCGTCGCGGACCAGGTCATGACAGTGGATATAGAAGCCCCATCGCAGGTGCACCTCCCGGCCCGGTCCCAAGCGGTAGAATTTTTTAGGCGGGTCGGGCATGAAATCTTCGGCCTCAATGAAAATTTCCCTTTCAAAAACCAGGGCCCGACTTTCCGTCCGTCCCGCATCGTCCGGGAAAAAGGGGGCGGAAAATTCCCGGCTCTGGCCGGCCGGCCAGTTTTCCACCACCACTTTCAAGGGCCGGAGCACGGCCATGACCCGGGGAGCCAGGGGGTTCAGGTCGTCGCGGACGGCTTTTTCCAGCCAGTAGTATTCTATCCAACTGTCGCGCTTGGCCACGCCTATGCGGTCACAGAAGAGGCGGACGGCTTCCGGGGTCAGGCCCCGGCGGCGCAGGGCGGCCAGGGTCGGGAGGCGCGGGTCGTCCCAGCCTTCCACATGGCGGTCCTTGACCAACTGCATGAGCTTGCGTTTGCTCATGACCGTGTATTCCAGGTTGAGACGGGCGAACTCGATCTGCCTGGGCCGGGGAGCCGGCCAGTCCAAGGCCTCCAGCACCCAGTCGTAAAGAGGCCGATGGTCCTCGAATTCCAGGGTGCAGATGGAATGGGTGATGCCTTCTATGGCATCGGAGATGCAATGGGTGTAGTCATACATGGGGTAAATGACCCACTGCTCCCCGGTGCGGTGGTGGCTGGTCCGGCGGATGCGATAAAGGGTCGGGTCGCGCATATTGAGGTTGGGCGAGGCCATGTCGATTTTAGCCCTGAGGCTCCGGGCTCCGTCGGGGAATTCCCCGGCCCTCATACGCCGGAATAGGTCCAGGCTTTCGGCCGCGCCGCGGTCGCGCCAGGGGCTGTTTCGGCCCGGATCGGTCAGGGTGCCGCGGTGAGCCCGCACTTCCTCGGCCGAAAGGTCGTCGACATAGGCAAGGCCTTTTTGAATGAGCTTTTCCGCGCATTCATACAACCGTTCAAAATAGTCGGAGGCGTAACGGATGGGGCCGCTCCAGGCGAAACCCAGCCAGCGGACGTCATTTTCGATGGATTCGACGTATTCCGTTCCTTCCTTGACCGGATTGGTGTCGTCGAAGCGCAGGTTGCAACTCCCCCCGTAGTCCAGGGCCAGGCCGAAATTCGGGCAGATGCTCTTGGCGTGGCCTATGTGCAGATAACCGTTGGGTTCCGGGGGGAAACGGGTGGCCACCCGATTGTAGCGGCCGTCCGCGGCGTCCTCATCTATGAAGGCGCGAATGAAATTGCCGGAGGAGGCTTCTATTTTGGAGGTCATGGGCGTCTTATCTCCAGGGACCGGGCGTGGGCGGTGAGGCCTTCGGCCCGGGCCAGGGTCGCGGCCGGGGGCAGAACGCCTCCAA
>JAITUX010000220.1 GCA_031286085.1 Candidatus Adiutrix sp.
TATCTGCGCGGCGGACAAAGGCTGGACCGCGGTCCTGTTAAGATACTTCAACCCGGTCGGCGCGCACCCGAGCGGACTTTTGGGCGAGAATCCGCGCGGCCTGCCGAACAACCTCATGCCCTTCGTGGCGCAGGTGGCCATAGGGAAACTGGAGGAAATAGGCGTGTTTGGCGATGATTATCCCACGCCGGACGGCACGGGCCTGCGCGACTATATTCACGTGGTCGATCTGGCCCGGGGGCATTTGAGCGCCCTGGCCAAAATCGGGACGGGCCGCGGCGCGGCCGCCTACAACCTCGGCACCGGCCGGGCCTACAGCGTGCTGGAAATGATACAAGCGTTTGAAAAGGCCTGCGGGCGCAAGCTACCCTATTCCGTCAAACCTCGTCGCCCTGGCGACGCCGCGGCGGTCTTCGCCGACCCTGGCAAAGCCGCCCTTGAACTCGGGTGGCGGGCGGAACTTTCCCTTGAGGATATGTGCCGCGACGCCTGGCGCTGGGCTTGCGGATCAATATGACGGGCCGAAAAAAACCCGGCCGTTTTTTGAAAAGCCGGCCGGGCGTGGAAGTGCAAAACCGTTATTTCTTCTTCTGCTTCTGCTGACCCACGCGAACTTTTTCCGCGCTTTTAGCCGTTTCGACTTTAATATGGGTGGCCATACTGCATTGCCCCAGGCGCCATTTGGCCTCCGGGAAGGCAAAGGCGGAGCAACGCTGGCTTTCCGTCTCTTTCAAAATACGGTCGCAACCGAGGCACTGCTCCACCACGGGGCGGGCAGCGGAGCCGCCGGTCTGGAGGTCGGGGCCATTCATGATGTTCACCTCATCGTGGTCTCAGGTAGCCTTAAGGCGCCGGGCGCTGGCCGCACCCCCTTGGCTTCGGGGCTATCTTAGGCTTTAAGGCGCAAAAGTCAAGGCTTTTTTCGCCGGGCCGGCCGCCCGGCCCCCTTCCCTTCTCTCCCAAAATACTCTATATTGGGGGAAGATTAATAAGACCACGATTAGTTGTCTTATCCCCTGAAAAACTCCGCTTTCAGCTTAAGGTATCTTACATGAACGCCAACCTGAACGAAGCCTGGCAGACCATTGACGAATATCTTACCTCCACCCGCTATGCCGTCCGCGACCCTAAAACCGGGCGTCCCCTGGAAAAAAACTACCGGGAGATACTTGAAAAGCGCCTTCTGCCCAAGCTCAGATCCCTGAAGGCCCCTCTCCCGGCCAGGTTCAAACGGCTGGCCGAAGCCATGACCGCCAGACACCTTATTCCGGCCACGCCTTTCCTCATGTCCTTCGGCAACCCCCACACCCGCCGGCCTGGTTTTTTCTCCTGCTACCCCTTAGGCTGGGTCGAGGACAGCCTGGAAGCCATAGAGGCCATGCGGCGCAAGATGCGCACCATCTACATGTCCGGCGGCGGGGCGGGCGTTGACCTTTCCCGCCTCAGGGCCAAGGGCGAGCCGGTGGATGCCGGCCAGGGCATAGCCAGCGGGCCGGTGGGCTTTCTGCCAGATTTCGACGCGGTAACCGGCACCACCAACCAGGGAGGCCGCCGCCGGGGGGCCCTTTTGATACAATTGGACTGGAACCACCCGGACATCGTCGAATTCGTGGAATCCAAGAACTTCAACGCCAAGCTCAACCGTTTCATCCAGACCCTGCCCCCGGACGAGCGCCCGGCCCAGGGGACCGTTTTGTCCAACATGAACATTTCGGTCAACGTCTTCGGCGATTTCTGGCAACGGCGGGAACTCATCGGCCTCATCGCCGGCAACATGTGGGCCACCGGCGACCCGGGCCTGTTGTTCGTGGACAACATGCTCAAGTATTCACCCCTCCGGGCCGAGGATGAGCCGCGCTTTTCCAATCCCTGCGGCGAATACCTGGCCAGCGCCGGCTCGGCCTGCAACCTCATCACCGTCAACGCCGCCCGCCTGGCCCGCGAGGTCTTCGACGAACTGGCCGCCGCCCGGGCCGCGCCCGCCTGGAGCGGCGACCCCTCCTACAGCGACGAATTCAGCCGCCGTTTCTGGCGCCGCCTGGCGGAAACCTCGTACTTGGCCTGTTTTCTGGGCAACCTGGTTCTGAACTGCGACGAGGGCTATCCCCTGGAGGAAATCCGCCTCAAGACCCAGGCCCTCAAACCGGTGGGCGTGGGCTTGAGCGGCTTTCACACCGCCCTTCTCCTGGCCTTCCGAGGCACGGTGAACTACGGCTCGCCCGAAGCCCGGCTCTTCGCCCGCCGAACCCAGGCCTGGCTGACCCTGGGCACCCTGAAGATCTCGGCCGAACTGGCCGAAGCCACCGGCCAAGTCTATGAAAACCGCGATTTCTGGCCGGCCCATCTGGCCGAACTGGGTCAGACCCTGGCGGAATCGCCGGCCCGGGACTTTGAGGAATACCTGGCCCCTCTACTTAAAACCGCGGCCGACCTGGGGGGCTTCCACAATTGCCTGACCACCAGCCAGGCCCCCACCGGCAGCGTTTCCGTATTTCTGCGCAACATCGACACCGGCATAGAGCCTTTCTTCGCCCTGGCCCAAAGGCGCCGGGTGCGCGACGCGGCCCGAGGCTGGCTGGAATTCACCCTGCGCCCGGCCGAACTGGCGGACCTCTTTGAAAAACACCCCGACTTTCACCGGCTGGCCGAAGCCCAGACCGCCCTCAGGCTGAGCCCCCAGGACCAGCTGGGCATGCTGGCCGCCTTCCAATACCATTGCCACACCGGGGTTTCCAAGACCATCAACCTGCCCGGCGAAACCACCGCCGCCGACATAGAACAGCTCATCATCGAAAGCCGGGATCTAAGACTGAAGGGCTTCACGGTTTATCGCGACAGCGCCCTGGACGGCATCCTGGCTCCGGCCGACCAGAAAACCGACGGCCAGGCGGTCAGCGACATCGGCGGCGACCGTGAAAGCCGCACCTTCACGGCCAAAAGCGCCAACCTCACCGCCCACATCACCCTCACCCATGACGACCATCACAACATCCGCGAAGTCTTCGTTTCGGCCGGCGACGTGGGGGCGGTCATAAATTCCATTTTCACCGCCCTGGGCATGATCATCTCCGTGGCCCTCCGGGAAGTGCCCGGCCTTTTCGACCGTTTCGTCAAGGTTCTCTGCAAGGTCTCCACCGGGGAGCGCTTCATAATCCGCACCCACATGTGCAAAACCCCGTTGGTGGCCGCCAGCCTGCCCCAACTCATAGGCCGGCTGATGATGCTGCGCAAGGAATACCTGAAAAAACCCCAGACCGGCCCCCTGGACCCCCCGGCCGAACTGGGCGGCTATGACCTTTGCCCCGAATGCCAGGAATTGTCCCTGCGCCGCGAGGGCTCCTGCCGCAAGTGTGACCGCTGCGGTTTTTCCACCTGCTAGGCAAGCGCTGATAATCGGCGTTTCCTCAGTGCGCCGGCTTCGGCGGCTGGCCGTCGCCGACGGCTCCGGCCGGTCCCCGGGGCGGCAGGGGCGCGCTGAGGCCATACCTGGCGATGAGGCGGTTGCGGTTCAATATGGCCAGGTTCAACTCCTCGGTGGCTATGGCGGTATGGATCAAGGCCCAAGGCTCTTCCGCCAGACCTTCGGCCTCCAGGCGAAGCGCCCCCAGCCGGCCTTGCAGCTTGGCCATTTCCCCCTCGACGGCGGCGGCCAGCCCGGGGTCCGGGCTCGTGCCCCGGGCGGCCACCATTAGCCCGGCCCCGCTCTCCATGGCCGCGGCCTGCTGCGTCAGCAAGGCCTCGGCCGTCTTGTATTCCAGGATCGCCGCCTCGGTCAAAGTTCCGGGTATGGAGCCGGCCGGATAGTCTGTTTTCTCCAGTTGGCTGATTTCATCCCTCACCCGGCCCAACTCTTCCTTCAAGCTTGCCAGTCTCTCCCGAGCCTGGTCACGGAACTCAAGTTCCCGGCCGGCAACGGCCAGCCTGGTTTCCAGCCCGTCAATTTCGCTCTGCCGGACCAAACCCATCAGGCCGGCGCCCACCAGGGTTCCGGCCACCGCCGCCACCGTCAGGGCCAGAAAAGACCGTCGGCCGCCCTGGAAACCGGCTTCGGCCCGCGCCGCAGCCACCGGGAACCCGACGCGCAAAACCGGGGCGGCCGGCAACCGCGGCGGACCCGGGGTGAAATCTTCAACCAGCTCTATTCCCTCCAAAACCGGCTCAATATCTTCCAGACCAGGCTCAACACCCTCCGGCACTTCCCTGACGGCTTCCGGCGGCCGCAACTCGAACTCCGCTTTAGGCGGCCCGCCGGGCGGAGATTCCGGCCCTGCGGCGGGCGCCTCCAAATACTCCGAAGACCCGGGCGGCAGGGCCTCAACCACAAAATTCCGGCCGCAACTTTTACAGATGGTCTTTTTGCCCAGGAATTCCGGCTTTATGGTATAAACCGCCCCGCAAAGGCATCGGCTTTTCAAGTTTCAAGCCTCCAGTCGTCGTGGGTCCAGGGCGCCCGGCCGTCTTCAGCCCTTGCCTCCCCCGGGGCCGCCCTCGGGCGGCTTGGGGGGCGGCGGGAAGAAAGAGGCCGCCTTAATCTTAAAATTTTTATAATATTCGCCGACGTTGAGCGACAAGTTAAGGAG
>JAITUX010000234.1 GCA_031286085.1 Candidatus Adiutrix sp.
ACCGAGGCAGACGACCATGTCCGACGAAGCATCCCCCATCCGCGCGCGGCTGGAATTTCTCCGCTCCGAGATAAAGCGGCACAACGAACTCTACCACGGCCGGGGCGACCCGGAAATAACGGACGACCAATGGGACGAGATGTTCCGGGAGTTGACGGAACTTGAGGCCGCCCACCCCGAACTCCTTAAGCCGGACTCGCCCACCCAGACCGTGGGCGCCGCCGCGCCGCCGGGCGGACTGGCCAAGGTGCGCCGGGAAACCCCCATGATGAGCCTGGACAAGGCCTTGAAACCGGAAGAACTGGCCGACTTCGAGGAACGGACCCGGCGTTTCCTGGGCGAGACCGGACCGCTGGCCTTTCACACCATGCCCAAGTTCGACGGCCTGGCCCTGGAACTCACCTACGAGGAGGGCAGGCTGGTCCTGGCCGCCACCCGGGGCGACGGGCTGACCGGGGAAAACGTCACGGCCAACGCCCTGACCATAGGCGACATCCCCGCCCGCTTAGGCCGCCCGCCCGGGCCCGCCCGCCTGACCGTCCGGGGGGAAGCCTTCATGGAAAAGGAAGACTTCCGGCGCCTCAACGCCCGGCGGCAGGAAGACGGGCTGACCGTCTTCGCCAACCCGCGCAACGCGGCCGCCGGCGCCTTAAGGCAGTTGGCCCCCGCCGTCACCCGGGAGCGCCGGCTTAATTTTTTCGCCTACGGCCTCTTGGAGGACCTGGGCCTCCCCACCTACGGCCAGACCCTCTCCGCCCTCCGGGACCTGGGCTTCCGGGTGGAAAACTCGCCCTACACCCGGGGCGGCCTGAACCTGGCGGAGGCGCTTCGCCTCTTCGGGGAACTGGAAGCCGCCCGGGACACCCTGCCCTACGAAATCGACGGCCTGGTGGTCACCCTGGACGACCTTGGCCTGTGGACCCGGCTGGGGGCCACGGCCCGGGCGCCGCGCTACGCCCTGGCGGCCAAGTTCAAACCCCGGCTGGGCGAAACCCGGGTGCTGGACATAGACGTCCAGGTCGGCCGGACCGGGGTGCTGACCCCGGTGGCCCGGCTTGAGGCCGTGGCCGTGGGCGGCGTGACGGTCAAAAACGCCTCGCTCCACAACGAGGACGAACTGCGCCGCAAGGATGTCCGGCCCGGCGACACGGTGCTGGTGCGGCGGGCCGGCGAGGTCATCCCGGAAGTGGTGGCCGTGGTCATGGCCAAGAGACCGGCGGACAGCCGGCCCTTCCCTTGGCCCGAAACCTGCCCGGTCTGCGGCACGCCCCTGGAACGCCGCCCGGGCGAGGCGGCCTGGCGCTGCGTCAATCCCTGGTGCCCGGCCCAGGTCCAGGAAAAGTTTTATCACTTCGGCAGCCGGAACGCCCTGGACATAACCGGCCTGGGGGAAAAGCTGGTCGCCCAGCTCCTGGCCGCCGGCCTGGTCCGCATACCCACCGATCTCTTCCGCCTGACCTTGGCCGACCTCACCGCCCTGCCCCGCATCGCGGAAAAGTCGGCCCGTAATTTCCTGGCCGCCCTGGAAAAGGCCCGGACCGCCCCCCTGTGGCGCTTCATCCACGCCCTGGGCGTCCGCCATGTGGGCGAGAGCACCAGCCGGACCCTGGCCGAGCGCTTTTCAAGCCTGGCCGACCTTCGCCAGGCCCGGGCCGAAGAACTCACCGGCCTGAACGATATCGGCCCGGAAGTGGCCGCCAGCCTGGAAGAATTTTTCAGGAACCCGAGGAACGAACGCTTCCTGGCCGACCTGACCGGCGGGGAACTCGGCCTGGCGCCGCGGCCGCCGGACCCGGCCGAAACCCGCCCCGGCCCCTGGAGCGGGAAAAAATTCGTCCTCACCGGCGCCCTGGTCCGCTTCACCCGGGCCGAGGCCAAGGCCCGCCTCACCGCCCTGGGAGCCACGGTGCTGAGTTCGGTCAGCCGGGAAACCGACTACGTGGTGGCCGGAGAGGCGGCCGGGAGCAAGCTGGCCAAGGCCCGGGAATTGGGGGTGAACATTTTGAACGAAGAGGGATTCGAGGTCTTTTTGCATGGCAGCGGGGCCTGACAAGGATGAGGTATTATTCATGTCGTCAATCATACCCAACCTGAGCCCGGCCGAGGCGCTTGAAAGGCTCCGGGCCATCCGGGAGACCGCCGCCCTGGCGGCCGAGCGCGCCGGCCGGGCGCCTGAATCCGTCACCCTCCTGGGGGTCGGCAAAACCGTCCCCGCGGCCGTGCTCCGGGTTTTCGCCGAAGCCGGCCTCAGGGATTTCGGGGAAAGCTACCTGCAGGAAGCCCGGGCGAAAATGGAAGAACTGGCCGACCTGTACCCCGCCCCCCGCTGGCACTTCATCGGCCACCTCCAGACCAACAAGGCCAAGGCCGCCGCCGCCCTCTTCCCGGTCATCCATTCCCTGGACCGCCTGGAACTGGCCCGGGAACTGGACGCCCGGGCTCGGGCCCTGGGCCGGACCATCGAAGCCTATATTGAAGTCAACGTCTCGGGCGAAGATTCCAAAAGCGGCCTGGCCCCGGCCGCTCTCCCTCGCTTTCTGGAAGACCTGGCCGCCTTGCCCGCCTTGAAACCCCTGGGCCTCATGACCATGCCGCCCTACGACCCCGACCCGGAAGCCTCCCGGCCCTTCTTCGCGGCCCTCCGGGAACTTAAGGACCGCCTGGCCCCCGGCCTTCCGGGCCTGTCCATGGGCATGAGCGGCGACTTTGCCGTGGCCATTGAGGAAGGGGCCACCATTATCCGGGTCGGCACCGCCCTCTTCGGCCGCCGGGCCTCAAGGCACTAAAAGGCGGCAGCGCCGGCCGTTTCTTTTTTTTCAGAAAAGTCCCGGCCTTGTTTTTTACGCTGACCAAGGTTAGAATAAAAATTTAACCTTATCGACCAGCAAGGAACCGCCATGCAAACCGTCCTGGTGACCATATTGAGCCGCGACCACCCCGGCATCATTTACCAGGTCAGCCGGATCCTCTCCGATTGCCGGCTGAACATCATTGAAGCCAGCCAGACCACCCTCCTGGGCGAATTCGCCGGCCTTTTCTCCTGCACCCTGCCCGAAGGCACCGGCCTGGACGACGTCAGCCGGACTTTGGAGAGGGAATTGTCCGGGTCCGGCCTGGTCCACGTGGTCCGGGAAATCACGGCCGACGATTCCCCCGTGGTCTCACCGGCCACCCACGAACCCTACGTGGTGACGGTTAGGGGCCAGGACCGCTGCGGGGTCATCCCGGAATTCGCCGGGGTCATGTCGGGCTTCGACATCAACATCGACACCCTGCGGGCCGTCTCCCTGCCCGACCACGAGGACCAGGCGGAAAAGAAAGTGGTGATGTTCTTTGAACTCTCCGTGCCCAAGCCGGTCAACCAGTCGGCCCTGCGTCAGGCCCTGGAACTCGCGGCCGACAGCCTGGGCATGGAAATGAGCCTTCAGCACCGCGACATCTTCGAGGCCATCCACCGCCTATAGAG
>JAITUX010000248.1 GCA_031286085.1 Candidatus Adiutrix sp.
TGGAGGCTGGCCGGAGTCTGATGGAAGGTCATGCCGGCCGTGGCCCAGAGCAGGGCTATGAAGGCTTCCATGATCATGGCCCCGTAAAAGACCTGGCGGCCCATTTTTTCATTGCCCAGTCAGCGGGCGGAGATGGTGGACTGGGTGGCGTGGAAGCCGCTGACGGCGCCGCAGGCTATGGTTATGAACATCAGGGGCCACAGGGGCAGATTTTGAGGGTGGCGGACCGGGTTGGCGGCCATTTGCAGGAGAGGGTAGTCGCCGAAGATCAGGGCGCCCACCACCAGCACGGCCATGGCCGCCAGGATGCAGGTGAAAAAGGGGTTAAAGCGCTCCAGGAGCATTTCAATGGGCATGATGGTGGCGAAGAAATAATAGGTGAAAATGATGACCAGCCAGAACAGGTAGTCGTTGATTTCCGGCCTGGTCATGCTGGAGAGGAGTCCGGCCGTGGCCATGGCCATGATGGCCCCGACCACGATGAGGAGAAAAAGGGAAAACAGGCGCATGAACTGCTTGAAGAACGGGCCGTAAAGATAACCGGCTATGTTGGGAATTGATTCGCCCCGGTAGCGCATGGCCATCATGCCTGAAAGGTAGTCGTGTACCGCGCCGGCGAAAATTGAGCCCAGAACGATCCACAAAAGGGCCGCCGGGCCATAGAGAATGCCCAGGATGGGGCCGAAGACCGGCCCGGTCCCGGCGATGCAGAGGAACTGGTTGAGCAGCACTTTCCGAGGCGGTTCCGGGGTGTAGTCAACCCCGTCAATCATGGACAGGGCCGGGGGGCGGCGGTTTTCGTCCGGCCGGAAAATCCTCTCCGCCAGGCGGCCGTAGAAATGGTAGCCCAGGAGCAGGGCGGTCACGCTTAAGAGCAGATACATGAACCCGGGCATCTGTGGAAGCTCCTGTCAGGATAGACGGCGGCAGGCGCAGGCGAAATCGTCTGTCCGCCAAGTCAGGGGCGGGGCCTCCGCCCGGCAGTCTTCGCCCGCTTCCCGGCAACGGGGGGCGAAGGGGCAACCGGCCGGCGGGTGGCCCGGATCCGGCGGTTCGCCCTCCAGATGGGCCACGCCGCCGGCCGAGGCCCACAAAGCCTCGACATAAGGGTGGTGCGGGCGCCGTCCCAAGGTTTCAGCGGCCGCCACTTCCATCAAGCGCCCGCCATACATCACCGCCAGACGATCGGCCACCACCCGGACCAGGGGCAGATCGTGGCTTATGAGAACCAGGGTCAAACCCCGGCGGACCCTTAGGTCCAAAAGAAGGTTCATGACCTGGGCCTGGATGGAAACGTCCAGGGCGGAAACCGGTTCATCGGCGATCAGCACTTCCGGGTCCAAGGCCAAAGCCCGGGCCAAGCTCAGGCGTTGGCGCTGGCCGCCGGAAAACTCGTGGCTGAAATGTCGGGCCGACTCGGCCGGCAGGCCGACTTCCCGCAGAAGTTCCGCCACCTTGGCCCGGCGTTCGGCCGATGAACCCAGGCCGTGAATGACCAAGCCTTCCTCCACCGTCGCCCCGGCCGTGAAGCGGGGGTTAAGTGATGAGACCGGGTCCTGGAAGATTATCTGCACCCGCCGCCTGAAAAGGCGGCGGGCCGTCCGGTCCAGCCCGGCCAGGTCCCTTCCGGCCCAGAGAACCCGGCCGGCATCGGGCCGGTAGAGACCGGCCATAAGTCGGCCCAAGGTGGATTTGCCTGAGCCGCTTTCTCCAACCAGTCCCAGCACTTCCCCTGGCCGTAAAGCAAGGGTCACCCCGCGCACGGCCTGGATTCCGCCTGGGGCCGGCGGACGGCCGGCTAAACGCCTGAACCCGGCCGTAAGTTCCTGAAACAAGCTCCGGCCGGGCAGAAAGGTCAGCCGAACCTCTTCCAGGCTCAGGGGCGCCGTCCGGTTCTCCGGCAGGCCGGTCATGCCCAGCCGTTCTGGGCGGCCGTGGAAAGACAGCGAACCTGGCGCCCGCCCCCCAAACTTTTGAGCGGGGGCAGGGCCTTTCGGCAGACGGGCGCGGCCACCGGGCAGCGCGGCTCAAACGGGCAGCCCGGGGGCCAGGCTCCCGGAGCCGGCGGCGCGCCCGGAATGGCCTTGAGACCAGGCGCGGACGGCTCGTCCAAGGCCGGCGGCAGGGCCTGCAAAAGGCCTATGGTATAGGGATGAGCCGGGTGAGTGAAGAGGTTTTCACTCCCGGCCTCTTCCAGCACCAGCCCGGTGTACATGACCATAATCCGGCGAGCCCTGTTCTTCAGGAGCCTCAGGTTATGGGTTATGAGCAACACCGCCGAACCATACTCGGACGCCAAGCGTGTCAAAAGGTTTAGAATTTGGGCGGCTATGGTGGGGTCCAGGGCCGTGGTCGGTTCGTCGGCCACCAGCACTTCGGGCGCCAGGGCCAGGGCCAGGGCTATGACCACCCGTTGTCTCATGCCCCCGGAAAAATGGTGCGGGTAGCGTTCGGCCGCCTCGGCCGGGTTAGGCAAGCCCACCCGGGCCAGCAGGGCCAGGGCCGAGGCCTGGGCTTGGCGTCGATCCTGGCCGGCCCGCAACCGGAAAATCTCCCTAACCTGTTCGCCTATGGTCA
>JAITUX010000046.1 GCA_031286085.1 Candidatus Adiutrix sp.
AGGCGGTGTTTCCTCTTGGGTCATAATTCCTCTTCTGGATAATTATTATACAGTTTATATGGGTAATTTGGAAACAATAATTGGCCCGCCTAAGGGTTTTATATATTAAATGGCCTAAAATTAAATATGTTACGCATATGGAATTCCTTGGCCCGATTCTTGTAGCTATGCCAGAATCAGGCCAACCGGCGGATGCCGCCGGAACGGCCCAGCGACGCTTTTAATTTCCTTAAATTCTGGGAGGCGTTTATGAAGTTAAACAAAAGAAGTCTGATTCCGGGTTTGGCCGTGGGTTTGGCCCTGGCCTTGGTCCTGGCCGGCCCCCTGGCCGCGGCGGGCCAAGCCGCGCCCGCCGAGCCCGCCCCCTGGGAGAAGCTGGAGTCTTTTCAAGACCAGTGGTGGGCCAAGGAGATGGAATTGGAGGCCGCGCAGCGGGCCGGAAACATCCAGGAAACCCGGACCCTGGCCGCCGAAATGAACCAGTTGAAGGCCCAGATTCGCGAGGAGCGGCGGCGTTTGGCCGGGCCGGGCGGGGACAGGGGCGGAAGTCTGACGGGGTGGAACCGGGGCGACTGCCCGGGCTGGGCCGGCGGCTGGGGGCCGGGCGACCGCTCGGGCCGGCACTGGGGCCGCCATTGCCGGGATTGAGGTAAGGAATATTTTCCGGCGTAAAAAAAGCGAGGGCGCCCCGGGGCGCCCTCGCTTTGGCGTTTGTTCCGCGGCTTAATACATACCGCCGCCCATGCCGCCCATGCCGCCGCCCATGCCGCCGCCGGGCATGCCGCCCGCCGGCTTGTCTTCCTTCTTCTCGGCGATCATGCATTCGGTGGTCAGGAGCAGGGCAGAGACCGAGGCCGCGTTCTGCAGGGCAAAACGGGTCACCTTGGCCGGGTCGATGATGCCGCAGTTCATGAGGTCCTCGTATTTGCCGTTTTCGGCGTTGAAGCCGTGGGCTTCCTTGAGTTCCTTGACCTTTTCGACTATGACGCTGCCCTCGTAGCCGGCGTTTATGGCTATCTGGCGCAGGGGCTCTTCCAGGGCCCGGCGGATGATGTCCACGCCCTGCTTGGCGTCGCCCGACACCTTGACCTTGTCCAGGGCCGGAATGGCCCGGACCAGGGCCACGCCGCCGCCGGGAACTATGCCTTCCTCCACCGCGGCCCGGGTGGCGTTGAGAGCGTCTTCGACGCGGGCCTTCTTCTCCTTCATCTCGATTTCGGTGGCCGCGCCGACATTGATGACGGCCACGCCGCCGATGAGCTTGGCCAGGCGTTCCTGGAGCTTCTCGCGGTCGTAGTCGCTGGTGGTCTCTTCAATCTGGGCGCGGATCTGCTTGACCCGGCCTTCCAGGGCGGCCTTGGCCCCGGAGCCGTCGACTATGGTGGTGTTGTCCTTGTCGACGTTGATTTTCTTGGCCCGCCCCAAATCCTTGACGGTGATGGATTCCAGCTTGATGCCCAAGTCCTCGCTGATGACCTTGCCGCCGGTGAGGATGGCGATGTCTTCCAGCATGGCCTTGCGGCGGTCGCCGAAGCCGGGGGCCTTGACGGCGCAGGTGTTCAGGGTGCCGCGCAGCTTGTTGACCACCAGGGTGGCCAGGGCCTCGCCGTCCACGTCTTCGGCGATGATCAGGAGAGGCCGGCCCTGCTTGGCGATCTGTTCCAGGATGGGCAGCATGTCCTTCATGTTGCTGATCTTCTTTTCCACCAGAAGCACATAGGCGTCTTCCAGGTGGGCCACCATCTTCTCGGCGTCGGTGACGAAATAGGGGGAAAGGTAGCCGCGGTCGAACTGCATGCCTTCCACCACTTCCAGGGTGGTGTCCATGCTCTTGGCTTCTTCCACGGTGATGACGCCTTCCTTGCCGACCTTGTCCATGGCCTCGGCGATGATGTTGCCGATGGTGGTGTCGTTGTTGGCCGAAATGGTGCCGACCTGGGCGATTTCCTTCTGGTTCTTGGTGGCCTTGCTCATCTTCTTGAGTTCCTCGGTCACCACGTCCACCGCCGCGTCGATGCCGCGCTTCAAGGCCATGGGGTTAAGGCCCGCGGCCACCAGTTTCTGGCCTTCGCGGTAGATGGACTGGGCCAGCACGGTCGCCGTGGTGGTGCCGTCGCCGGCCACGTCGGAGGTCTTGGAAGCCACTTCCTTGACCATCTGGGCGCCCATGTTTTCGAACTTGTCCTCCAGTTCGACTTCCTTGGCCACGGTCACGCCGTCCTTGGTTATGTTGGGCGCGCCGAAGGTCTTTTCCAGGATGACGTTGCGGCCGCGGGGGCCCATGGTGACCTTGACCGCGTCGGCCAGGGTGTCCACCCCGCGCATAATGGCTTCGCGGGCTTTGACGCTGTATTTTATCTCTTTGGCAGCCATAAGAATATTCCTCCTTAGGAAAGCTGGCTTTCTGAATAACTATGTCTCCGGCCGGGCGGCCGGGCGGAAGCGATGCTTATTTCCCGAAAACGCCGAAGATGTCGTCTTCGCGGAGAATCAAATATTCATGGCCGTCGATTTTGATTTCCGTGCCGGAATACTTCCCGAACAGGACCGTCTCGCCGACCTTGACCGCCGGGTGGATGCGGGTGCCGTTGTCCAGAAGTTTGCCCTCGCCGATGGCCACGACTTTGCCCTGCTGGGGTTTTTCCTTGGCGGTATCGGGGATGATTATTCCGCCTTTGGTGGTTTCTTCCTCTTCAACTCGTTTGACCAGGACGCGGTCCGACAAAGGACGAACGTTCATGTCTGACTCCTTTCCAAAAGCAAGTAGTTGTTATAACCGGAATTTACCGGTAAAATTAGCAATCGTACACCGTTACTGCTAACGGTGAAAATATAATCATCCGCCCCCGGTTGTCAAGCCGGGGGCCTGTTTTTTTTAAAATCGCCTCGGGGCGGGGAAAAGTCGGGGGAATTTCGGGGCGTTTCAGGCCGTTTTGGCGTGCTTTATTTCCGGCGCGCGCTGGCCGACCTTGTTCGGCCCGGCCTGCACGGCGTCCATGAGGGCCTGGCGGGAGCGGACTATGAACTCCTTGGCCTCTTCTCCCGGCTGGTAGGAGGTGCAGCCCAGGTATAGGTTCAAGGGGCGGCCCAGGCCGAAATCATTGTTCTTGAACAACATGATGAGCCTTTCGGCCGCCATGATGGATTGCTGCAGGGTGGTGCCCGGGGCGACTATGAAGAACACTCCGCCGCCATAGTGGACCGCCGCGTCGCTTTTTCTAAGGGACCGCCGCAGAAGTTGCCCGATCTGGCGCAAGAGGGCCTCCCCGTCCCCCCCCGCGGCCGGCCGATCTTCGCCGGAGCCTTCGAACTGGTCAAGGCTCATCATGATGAGCGCCAAATGGGGGGCGTAAATGGAGAGCCTGGCGATATGGGCCTGCACCAGGTCAACGAAGACTTCGCGGTTATAGAGCTTGGTGACGGGGTCGAAAGGATTCTTCCGCTTGGTGGTCCGGAGCAGGAACTGGGTTATTTTCCGCCTTTCCATGAGGTCCGCCCTGGTCGAGCGGAGGTCCCGGGAGCGGCGCATGAGGCGGACCCGCTGGGCGTATTCCTCGCGCACGGCCTGGACCAGGAGAAGCTGGCCGCTTTCCAGAACCCGGGCCGTGGCCGTAAGGGGGAGTTCTTCCCCGGAGTTCAGGTTTTCAATCCACAGGCCCGAAGACAGGTTGGAGCCCGGTTTCGGGCCGGATTCGAAGAATTCTTCGGCCTCGCTCAGGAAGAACTCCAGCATGGGCGAATGCTTCCAGGGGGTGCGGCAATCCGAGCCGCCGGCGTCCCGAGGGAAGAACTGGGCATAAAAACTGGGGACCCGGCCTTCCAGTTCATAGCTTCTGGGAGCCGTCCGCCGGAGAATGGCCACTTCCATCTGCATCAGCAGTTCAAGCCCCAGGTCGGAGCCGGTCGTGGGTGGGGAAAGGTTCGGTTTTATCATTATATATTGGTCAATAACGCCGTATATATTGGGTCAGCCAGGCCGTCAGGCGAATGATTCAGGGCGCGACCCGCCCTTGGCCGCGGGAAACGCAAATC
>JAITUX010000051.1 GCA_031286085.1 Candidatus Adiutrix sp.
GACAGCCCGGCCCTCATGATATTCCCTTCCGGCTCTGAAGGCCGGCCCAAGGGCGTGGCCCTGAGCCACGCCAACCTCCTGGCCAATATCCTGGAGGCCCGTTGCTACTTTGAAGTCAACGAGGACGACCTCCTCTTCAATTCCATGCCCCTGTTCCACACCTTCGGCCTGAACATCGGGGCCCTTCTGCCCCTCATGCTGGGCCTCCGGAGCTTCAACTACCCGACCCCCCTCCACACCAACCTAATCCCGGAACTGATCTACGACCTCCAGGCCACGGTGGTGATAACCAGCGACACCTTCGCCTTCGCCTGGGGCCGCCAGGCCCATCCCTATGACTTCAAGACCATCCGTTTCTTCATGGTGGGGGCGGAAAAGCTGAAGGAACACACCCGGGATCTCTACGCCAAAAAATTCGGCCTCAGGGTATTTGAGGGCTACGGCCTGACCGAGGCCTCCCCGGTGGTGGCCGTAAGCACTCCCATGCGCTGCCGGGCCGGTTCGGTGGGCCGGCTTCTGCCGGGCATAGAAGCCCGGCTGGCGCCGGTGGCGGGCCTGGCCACGGGGGGCCGGCTGGTTATCCGGGGCCCCAACATCATGCTGGGCTACCTTGACCCGGCCAGGCCCGGGTCCTTGAACCCGCCGGAAGACGGCTGGTATGACACCGGCGACATAGTTGACCTGGATTCCGAAGGCTTCATCTGGATAAAGGGCCGGGCCCGCCGCTTCGCCAAAATCGCCGGGGAAATGGTTTCCCTGGCCTCGGTGGAAAGCGTGGCCGCCGCCCTCTGGCCGGAACGGCTCCTGGCCGTGGCGGCCCTGCCCGACGACCGCAAGGGCGAAAAACTGGTCCTGGTGACCGAAGAGGCGGAGCCGGACCTGGAAAGCCTTAGGCGCGCCATTAAGGAAGCGGGCTTCGCGGAGATAGCCTGCCCCCGGGAGTTCCGCCGCCTGGCCCCCTTGCCCTTGACCGCCCTGGGCAAGCCCGACTTCGTGGAAATCCAGAGGCGGCTCCAGGAGGCCGGCCAATAATCCCGGCCTCCTGATACGTCAGTTCTTTTCAGCACCGTAGCCCCAAGCCGGGCCAGGAGAGATTTATCATGTACGACCCCAAATCCCTGAAGGCGGAAGAATTCATCGACCACGGCGAGGTGATGGAAACCCTGGCTTGGGCCGAACAAAACAAGACCGATGCCGGGCTCATCGGCCGGGTTCTGGAAAAGGCCCGGGCAAGTTCCGGCCTGAACCACCGGGAGGCGGCCCTTTTGCTGGACTGCGCCCTGCCTGACAAAAACGAGGAGATCCTCGCCCTGGCCCGCCAGATCAAGCTTGATTTCTACGGCAACCGCATCGTCATGTTCGCGCCGCTCTACCTTTCCAATTACTGCGTGAACGGCTGCGTTTACTGCCCCTACCACCGGACCAACAAGACCATCTCCCGCAAGAAGCTGACCCAGGAGGACATCGTCCGGGAGGTCACGGCCCTGCAGGACATGGGCCATAAACGCCTGGCCCTGGAAGCCGGCGAACACCCCAAGATGAATCCCCTGGAATACATCCTGGAATCCATCGGCACCATCTATTCCATCAAGCACGCGAACGGCGCCATCCGCCGGGTCAACGTCAACATCGCCGCCACCACGGTGGAGGACTACCGCCGCCTCCGCGACGCGGGCATCGGCACCTACATCCTCTTCCAGGAAACCTATCACCGGGCCAGCTACGGCCAGCTGCACCCCACCGGGCCCAAGCACGATTACGCCTGGCACACCGAGGCCATGGATAGGGCCATGGCCGGGGGCCTGGACGACGTGGGCCTGGGGGTGCTGTTCGGGCTGGAATTCCACCGCTATGAACTCGCGGCCGTCCTTATGCACGCCGAGCACCTTGAGGCCGTTCACGGCGTGGGGCCGCACACCATCAGCGTTCCCCGCCTCCGCCGGGCCGACGACGTCGATCCCGACGCCTTTCAGCACGGCATAGACGACGACACCTTCGCCAAGCTGGTGGCGGTCATCCGCCTGGCCGTGCCTTACACCGGCCTCATCGTCAGCACCCGGGAGAACCAGGCCTGCCGGGAAAAAGTGCTGGCCCTGGGCGTCAGCCAGATCAGCGGCGGTTCCCGCACCTCCGTCGGCGGCTACCTGGAAAAGGAGCCGGAGGACGACAATTCCGCCCAGTTCGAAGTCAGCGACACCCGGACCCTGGACGAAGTCGTCAACTGGCTCATGCGCCTGGGCTACCTGCCCAGCTTCTGCACCGCCTGCTACCGCGAGGGCCGCACCGGCGACCGCTTCATGAGCCTGTGCAAGGCGAAGCAGATTCAGAACTGCTGCCACCCCAACGCCATCATCACCCTCAAGGAATACCTGGAAGACTACGCCACGCCGGAAACCAGGAAGCTGGGCGAAGACCTCATCGCCCGGGAAATGGGCAATATTCCCAAGGAGAAAATCAGAACCCTGGTCACTTCCTACCTAAGCGACATCCACGACGGCGCCCGCGACTTCAGAATCTGAGGCCGGGCGGGCCCGGACTGGTTTGTCAGTTGATTGGCGGAACGGAAAGATAGGCGAAGGCGGTCTGAACCGCACAACGCGACTAAAAACAGTTGCGTTTCTCAGAAGCTTGGCTATACTTAGGCTGTAGGATAGGCAATGATCAGGAAGGAGAAACTCATAGAACGGTTTTTGGCCCGGCCGGCCGATTTCACCTTTGACGAGTTGATCTCCCTTCTGAGGCATTTAGGCTACACCCAGGCCGCTCGCGGCCATACCGGCGGATCAAGGGTGGCTTTCATCAATGACGACGGCGATTATCTTCGGCTTCACAAGCCGCACCCGCGAAATATCCTGAAGCGGTATCAGGTTGAAGACCTGCTGGCGGCTTTAAAGGAACGGGGCTTGTTATGAACGGGCATCTTAATTACAAAGGCTATGCCGGAAGCATTGAGTTTTCCGAAGATGACGCCGTTTTCCACGGCAAGGTGACAGGCCTTAAGTCTTTGATAACATTTGAGGGCGCCAGTGTGGCCGACCTAACCGCTGATTTTCATAACGCCGTGAACGAATACCTGGCCTTTTGCGCGGAAACCGGAAAACAGCCGGAAAAACCATTTAAAGGGTCATTCAATGTGCGCATCAAGGCCGATCTTCATCGCCGGGCCGCCCAAGCCGCCTCCGCCCGCGGGATTTCCCTTAACGCGTTGGTTGAAGACGCGATCAGGCAAGCGGTCGGGCGGTAACTCTGAAAGCCTAATCGGCGCAATCCGCGGAGAAAACCGGGGCACGCGGGAATAAGGGTTTAAAAACGGCTCGCCGACATAGCTACTTTCCGGCGAAAGGAGCTTGACAAGACCCACTTCAT
>JAITUX010000132.1 GCA_031286085.1 Candidatus Adiutrix sp.
TGGTTTTTCAGAACTACAACCTGTTTTCGCACATGACCGCCCTGCAAAATGTCTGTGAAGGCCTGGTCACCGTGCGGAAGATGGACAGGCGGCAGGCCTGCGAAATCGCGCGGGGCCACCTGGACAAGGTCGGGCTTCGGGACAAGGCGGGCCATTATCCCGCCCAGTTGTCGGGCGGGCAGCAACAGCGCGTCGCGATTGCCAGGGCCTTGGCCATGAACCCCAAGGTCATTCTAGTTGACGAGCCGACCAGCGCCCTGGACCCGGAATTGGTGCAGGAGGTCTTGCGCGGGATGCCCAGCCTCGCTAAGGAAGGGATCACGATGGTGGTGGTCACGCATGAACTGAGTTTCGCCCGCGAGGTGGGCACGGAAATAGTTTTTCTGGACCAGGGCAGGATTCTGGAGCGCGCGGGGGCGGAGGATTTCTTTAAAAATCCGAAAGAGCCGCGGATACAGCAATTTCTGCGGCAGTTCACCCCGGAATTCTCGTATGAGATATGAGTCTTCCGGTTTTTGAGGCGGCTTCAGGCAATCATCCAAGCTGACGCTCATGGCGTCCCCCCTACATCTTGTCAGTCCAAGGCGCTTAAGGTAAACTGTTCGCCGGGCGTTCCTTAAAGCGCGCCCCAAGGGGACGTAATAAACCAGGAATTCGCCATGAACAAAGATGAGATTTATGACATAGTCGAAATAAAGCGCCGGCTGGCCCCTGTTTTCCAGGTTAACGGCGTCAAGAGCGCCGTTCTGTTCGGCTCCTATGCCACCGGCGAAGCCACCGCCCACAGCGATGTGGATATTTTGGTGGACAGCGGACTGCGGGGCCTGGATTTTGTCGGCTTGATTGAACATGCCCAAGAGGCTCTTCAAAAAGATGTTGATCTGATAGAGGCCCATTACCTGAAAAGGAATTCACGAATTGAGCAAGAAATAAATAAAACCGGGGTCTATATTTATGGCGGTTAAAGACGCGGCCTTAGTGACGAAAATTATCGCGCATATTGATAGAATTCAGAGCTATGCCGGCGATATGGGGAAAGATGGCTTTTTAGCCGATTCAAAACTGCTTGAGGCTTGTGTCTTCAATTTGCTCCAGATGGGCGAACTTGCCTGTAGATTGACGGATGAATTCAGAAATACCCACCCTGAAATACCTTGGACCAAGATTCGAGGGCTTCGGCATAAAATAGTTCATGATTATGAAGGTGTGGATTTGGAGATCATCTGGGATATCGTCAACAACGATTTGGCGCATCTGCGCCGTCAGTTGGCCGGCTTGACCCTTTTGTGAGATTGTCTGATGGCAGGCCTGGGCCGCTTCATTTAAAAGCACGCTTTAACCTTAACCTGGCGGGAGGTGGGTTTGGTGAACTGGGTCCGCACCGAGAGATTCAAGATCCGGGGCTATGAGATAGGGCCGGACCTCAGGGTGCCCCTGCAAAACCTGTGCGGCTACATGGAGGAAGCCGCCGCGCTCCACGCGGCCGAGCTGGGCTTCTCCATGGACGGGCTGGCGCGGCGGAACCTGGCCTGGGCCCTGACCCGGCTGTGGATCGAGTTCGACGAATGGCCCTTTATGGGCGGCGAGGCCCTGGAGGATGAAGAGGCCAGCTGGATCACCGTCAAGACCTGGCCCGTGGCCGCGGAACGCCTGCAATACCGCCGGGATTTCATCCTGACCTGGCGCGGGGGCCTCCTGGCCAAGGCCGCGACCGACTGGGTGGTCATTAATCTTGAATCGCGGCGGGCGGAGCGCATTCCGGAATTCATCGCGGCCTTGCGGCCGGAAAACCCGGCCCCGGCCCTGGAAGCCGGCCGCCCGCGCCTGCCCGACCCGGAAAGCGCGCCGCACCTGGCCTCGTTCACGGTGCGGAAATCCGATATCGACCGCAACAACCACGTGAACAACGCCTGTTTCGCCGCCTGGCTTACGGAATCGGCGCCGGACGAACTCACCCGCGGACGCCTGAAACTATTGCAGATAGTCTATCGGGCCGAGGCCCGGTACGGGGATACCGTGGCGGCGCGGGGCCGGCGGGAGGCGGACGGCGCCTTTCTGCAGGGTTTATTCCGGTCGTCCGACGGGCGGGAACTCGTGCGGGCGCGCAGCCTATGGGACTGATTAATGGTCTTTTTGTTCCCTAGCTGCGTTGCTCGCGTTTTTTAAGGCTCAAAATATTTTCAATATTCCTCGCCTTAAAAAACGCTCCCGCCTAGCCAGGGAACAAAAATCCTCATTAATCAGCGTTTACCTGGAAAAGCCCCGGGCGCCGGTTTAATTGCCGTGACCTTCCGGCTTCGGCTACTGGTCTCCGCGCTGACTTTTTGCCCGCCGATTATGGTCCAGGCGGCAGCCTGGTTTTTGTCCAGCCATAGCCAGCCCGCGGCGCAGATCAGGCCCACCAGGGCGGACAGGCCGCCCGTCGCCAGGATGAAATCGCTCCAGGGCAGGGAGCACAAGAGCATGGACAGGCCGCCGAAGAAGAGGGCGGCGCAGCCTATCAAGGCGGCCACGCTGCCCGTGTCCGTATCCAGCTGGTTCATCAGGAGCATGGTGGTCGCGGGCCGCAGGGCGCTGCCGCACATGGTGACCGGCGCGAAAAGCAGGGCGAAGACGAAGGGGCCGGCCGCGCCGAAGAAAATGATCAGAACCCCGAACAGGCCCGTCGCCGCGTAGCAGAAGGCGATGAACCAGCGCTTGGGGAGTTCCCGCAAAAAACGGATATAGACGAGGGGCCCCAAGACCGAGGCTACGGCGTTGGCCGCGAAAAAATAGCTGTAACTCTGCGGCGTCACCCGGAATATTTCCTCATAGATATAGGACGAAGTGACCAGGTAGGCCATGAAGGCCATGCTGCCGGCGGAAACGACCAGGAGCAGCGAGCGAAAGCCCCGGTGGCTCAAAACATGCCCCACCCGGCCCAGGGCGTCCGCCACCGAGCCCGGCGTCCGCTGTTTACAGGTCTCGCCCAGGGCGAACCAGCCCAGAAGCGCCAGGCCGCCGCAGCCCGCCAGAGCCCAGAATATGCCGCGCCAGGAGGGCAGCGTAAGCAGGATGCCGCCCAGAACCGGGGCCAGCATGGGCGCTAAGGCCACCATGGCCTGGATGGCGGTGAGGGCGTTTTCCATGGTCCGGCCCCGGTAGCTGTCCTTGACCACGGCCAGGCTGGCGGAACTCAAGGCGCCGCTGCCCAGGGCCTGAAGGCAGCGCCCGGCGATGAGCTGCCCGAGGGACGGGCAGAGGGCCAGCCAGACGCTGGCGGCGATGAATAAAATAAGGCCGGCCAGGAGAATGGGCTTGCGGCCGTACTTGTCGCTGAACGGCCCCCAAAACAGCATGGACAGGGCGTAAACGAGCATGAAGAGGCTGAGGCTGAGATTGGTCAGCCCGGCCTTCACGCCGAAATAGGCCGACATGCCGGGCAGGGCCGGCAGATACAGGTCGGTGGAGATCGGCACGAAGGCGCTCAGGAACGCCAGGTAGACGATGAGCCAGTTTGAACCCAGGGCCAGGGCGCGCATACGGGGCCTCGACAATTTCAGCGATCAATCGACTATATGTTCTTAATGGTTCCGGCGTCAAGCGCATTCAAAGTTGACACGTCTTTTTTTTTGAGCTAACTTAGAAAAATTGATTAATTCTCTTAAGGTGGGTCATGATTTGGATTTGGGCGGCCCTGATGCCGCACCCGCCAGCCATGCTGCCCCAGGTCGGCCTCGGCCGCGAGTTGAGCGCGGGCCACACCCTGGCCGGCTCCAGGACCCTGCTCAACCGCATCGCGGCCCGGCCGGTCGGCGGCCGGCCGGATTTTCTCCTGGTGCTCTCTCCCCATCAGCCTTACGCCCCGGGGGTTCTGCTCATTAACACCGCCCCGGAACTGGAAGGCAGCCTCAAGCGTTTCGGGGCGCCCAAGCTCAAGCTGCGCCTGACCACGGCCCTGGAGATCGAAGCCGCCCTGGCCACCTATCTGGCCGCGGCGGGGCTCCCGGTGGCCGAGGCCGCCATTCCGGATATCACCCTCGACCACGGCGCCCAGGTGCCGCTTCGCATCCTGAGCCAGGTTATTCCCAATCTGCCGCCGGTCATCCTGGCCAACCCCAGCGGCCTGACCCCGGCCCAGGCCCTGGCCCTGGGCTGGGCCCTGGCCGCTTTTCAACCGCCAAGCGAAACCCTGACCGGGGCTCTTTTGGCCAGCGGCGATTTATCCCACCGCCTGTCCCGGGACGCCCCCGTCGGCTTCCATCCCGACGGGGCCGCCTTCGACCGCGAACTCCTGGCCGCCCTGTCCGCCGGGGACGGGACGCACATGCTGGCCCAATGGCCGCCCGGCCGCCTGGCCGAGGCGGGCGAATGCGGCTACCGTCCGGCCTTGGCCCTGCTGGGCCTGGCCGGGGAGCCCGTGGAAATAATCTCCTATGAAGGCCCCTTCGGCGTGGGCTACTGCCACGCCCTGTGGCGGCCGGCGGCGGAGACCCATTGAAAACCCCGGCGGTCATCGCGGCCTATCCCCGCCTGGCCCGGGCGGCCGTGACCCGCGCCCTGGCCGGCCAACCGCCTCCGGAGCCCGGAACCATAGACCCGGACCCGGCCCTGTGGCGGCCGCGCCGGGCCTGCTTCGTCTCCCTTAAAGACCCGGACCTGCGCGGCTGCATCGGCACCATCCATCCGGCCTGCCAAGACCTGGGACGGGAAATAATCGCCAACGCCTTGGCCGCGGCCGCCCGCGACCCCCGTTTCCCGCCCCTTCGGCCGGAGGAACTGCCCGGGGTGCTTTTTTCCGTCGATGTGCTGAGCGAGCCTGAACCGGTCTCGGATTGGAGTGAACTGGACCCGGCCCGCTGGGGGGTCATAGTCAGCCGGGGCGGCCGGCGGGGGCTTTTGTTGCCGGACCTCCCGGGGGTGGACGACGCGGCCCGGCAAGTGGCCATCGCCGCCCGGAAAGCCGGGCTGGATGATTTGAAGAACCTGACCCTTCACCGTTTCAGCGTGGAACGCCATCCCGAGACGGAGGAGGATTGGGGGTGAAGGCCCGCTGGTGGCGGCTTCTGGCCGGCCCGGAGCCGGTTCAGGCCTGCGGCCTGTGCTTCCGCGGCTGCCGGCTTAAGGCCGGGCAGTGGGGCGCCTGCCGCGCCAGGCGGGGCGGCGCCGAGGGGCTGGAATCGCCCTTTCTGGGCCGCTTCGCCGCCCTGGCCGTGGACCCCGTTGAAAAAAAGCCTTTCCGACACTGGCGGCCCGGCACCAGCATCTTTTCCCTAGGCGCCTTGGGCTGCACCATGGCCTGCCCCTTTTGCCAGAACCACCGCCTGGCCGAGCCCAGCCCGCGCCGGCCGCCGCCCTTAACCGGCCTGCCGCCCGCGGAACTGGCGCGGGAGGTCCGCCGGCTCGGCCTTTCCGCCGTGGCCTATACCTACAACGAGCCCACCCTGGCCGCCGAATACATCCTGGAGGCGGCCCCCTTCCTGGAGGCCGAGGGCGTGGCCACGGCGCTGGTGACCAACGGCCTCATGAGCCCGGAGGTCCTGGCCGACCTGGGGCCCCATCTGGCCGCGGCCAACGTGGATCTCAAGACCTTCAATCCCGAGACTTACCGCCGCCTGGGCGGCTCGCTGCCGGCGGTCCAGGCCACGATAAGCGGCCTCCTGGACCGCGGCGTCCACATGGAACTGACCACCCTGGTCGTGCCGGGCTTAAGCGACGACCCGGAGGAATTCGCCGCCCTGGTTGACTGGGTGGCCGGCTTGGACAGGAACCTGCCCCTCCACCTCTCCCGCTACTTCCCGGCCCACCGCTACGACGCCCCGGCCACGGAAATCGATTTATTGCGCCGCTTCCGCAACCTGGCCTTGGGGCGGCTGACCCGGGTGTTTTTAGGCAACGTCCCGGAGCCGTAGGCCTAAAAGCGCCGCCGGCGGCTGTGAACCGGGCGTGCCGACGGTTGACAAC
>JAITUX010000134.1 GCA_031286085.1 Candidatus Adiutrix sp.
CTCTGGCTGAAGCCCTGGCGGTGGGCCTCCTCGGCGGCCAGGATACTGGCGGCGTAGTTGCCCCCGGTCTTGATTTCCCCCAGCCCCCCCTGGGCGGCCCGGCTGTAATGGGACTCCACGTAGATGTCTATGGGGGCGAAACCGGCGGCGTAATAGGCGCCCACCGGGCCGGTGATGATGAGGAAGATGTAGTCGGCGGCCGGCCGCACCCCCAGGTGGGGCTCGACGGCGATGACGAAGGGCCGGATGTAGAGGGAGGTCCCCCGGCCCCGGGGCACCCAATCCTGATCGACCAGGAGGAGTTCCCTTAGAGCGGCCAGGCAGAAATCCTCGTCCAGGGCGGGTATGCAGACCCGCCGGGCCGAACGGTTCAGCCGGGCGAAATTGTCCCGGGGCCGGAAAAGGGCCAGGGCGCCGGAGGCGTGGCGATAGCACTTGAGCCCCTCGAATATTTCCTGGGCGTAGTGCAGGCACATGGCCGCCGGCGACAGGAGCAGGGGGCCGAAGGGCTCGATGCGCGGCTCGCGCCAGGCCCCGTCGTGATAATCCAGGCGGAACATATGGTCGGAATAAACGTCCCCGAAACCCAAGGCGCTTTCGTCGGCGGGCCGGCAGCGGCGCTTGACCGGGGGCAGGATACGCTTTACCAGGGCCTCCATGTCAGACCTTCCTGAATTTTTCCGCCAGGGCCCGGGCCGCCGAGGCCGGCACCAGGGCCTCGATGTCGGCGCCGTGGGCCGCGACTTCCTTGACGATGGTTGAACTTATGTAGAGCCAGCGGTGGTCGGTCATGAGATAGACCGACTGGAGGCCGGGCTCCAGGTGCCGGTTGAACAGGGCCATCTGGAATTCATATTCGAAATCCAAGGCGCCCCGCAGGCCCCGCAGTATGGCTGTGGCCCCGCGGCTCCTGGCGTAAGTGACCAGGAGCCCCTCGAAACTGTCCACCTCCACCCGGGCCTGGTCGCGCCCGGCCAGGGCTTCCCTCAGCATGGCCACCCTTTCCCCGGGGGTGAACAGCGAGGCCTTGGCGGAGTTATGGGCCACGGCCACCACCAGGCGGTCGAAAAGGGCCAGCCCCTGGTCCACCACGCTCAGGTGTCCCAGGGTGGGGGGATCGAAAGACCCGGGATAGACGGCCAGGCCGCTCACCGGGGACCTTCGGCCGCCTCGTCCCCGGGCGCTTCGCCGCCGTCCTCCCCGGCCCCGCCCAAATCCGCGGCCGGCCGGCCGGGCCAATCCGATTCCGCCATGGGCCCGGTCTCCAGCTTGTCCACTTCCTCAATCACGGCCTGGGCCTTGATGATATCCATGGTTTTGCTGATCTTAAGGCCCTCCAACAGGTTATCCATCAGGTTGTGCGACTTGTAGTATTCCCGCAGCACTTCCGGCGGCTGGCCGTATTCCCGGCTCATGTCGGCCAGTTCGGCCTCGATGTCCTCGGGGGTGACCTCCACCTGGTTGTCCAGGCCGATCCTGTCCAGCACCAGGGCGGCGGCCACGCTCTTTTCGGCCCGGGGCCTTAAGCGTTCCCTAAGCTGGGCCGGGTCCACGCCCATGTCCTGGAAAGCCGTTTTGGAGAAATTGGAGCTGATGGCCGCGAAGCGGCGGCTCATTTCCCGCTCCACCATGACCGTGGGCAGGTCCAGGGTGACGAGTTCGGCCAGCTTGTTGGTCAACTGGAGGTTCAAGAGCCGGTCGGCCCTGTCGGCCTCCTCCTTCAGGAGATCGCGGCGCAGCCGCTCTTCAAGGGCGGCCAGGGTCTCCACCCCGTCCAGGCCCAAATCCTTGGCGAACTCATCGTCCAGGTCCGGCACTTCCCGGATTTTAAGCTCATGCACGGTGGTGGCCAGCCGGAGGGTCCGGCCGGCCATTTTGCGGTCGTCCACGTCCTGGGGCAGGGTTACGGTTATGTCCTTGGTCTCGCCGGCCTTAAGGCCCACCAGGCCCTCGATGAAGCCGGGGGCCACCTGTTGGTCGTCCACCAGGTCGAGGTCGAAGGGGCCGGCGCCGTATTTGGGCAGTTCCGCCCCGTTTTCGCCATAGGCCCGGTAACTGACCGAGGCCAGATCGCCCTTGGCCAGGGGCCGGTCCTCTTCCAGCTTCTTGACGGAGGCCAGGCTCTGGCGCAATTCCTCCAGCTTCTTGGCCACGGCTTCGCCGTCCACCCGGCTCCGGGGGCGCTGAAGCCTGAGGCCCCGCCACTCGGGCGCCTCGAAGACCGGTTTCAACTCCACCAGGACGCTGAACTTGAGGGGCAGGCCGTCCTGGTAATCGACCTGGTCCAGCACCGGGGAGCCCATGGGGGTCAGGTCATGCTCCTTGAGGATGGCGGGCACGGCCTCGGAAACCAGTTCCTCCGTGATCTCCTGTTTCAGCTCCTCGGCGTAAACCCGGGCCACCATGTCCCGGGGGGCCTTGCCGGGCCGGAAGCCTTTCAGGCGGGCCTTGCGGACATAGGCGTCCAGGAGCTTGCGCCAGGTTTTCCGCGCGTCCTCCTCCGGGAGTTCCACGATAAGCTTGCGTCTTATGCTGTTGACTTCTTCGATGGTAACGTTCATCATGCCTTTCCCCCGGCCTTCTCCGCTCCGCCGCCGGCCGGCCTTTCAGGCTGGTGCGAGAGAGGGGAGTCGAACCCCTATGGCTTTGGCCGCCGGCTCCTAAGGCCGGTGCGTCTACCAGTTCCGCCACTCTCGCGGCGGCCAGACGGATAATCTTTTATTTATATGAAAAATCCATCCATTTGTCAATGACCAGCCGCCCCGGGGCCAACGCGGAATGGCCTTTGATGCCGGCGCGGGTCATCAGCCTTCCGCCGGGGCGGCGGATATGCTAAGATCCGTCATCCCGGCGCAAGGTTTCGGCCCTGTGCCGGCCTCAAAGGCCGCCGGCAAAACAATGGAGGAAGCCGAATATGCCCCTGGCCCCGCCCATTTACTTTTATCCCTCCGAATCATCCCTGGAGGATGCGGACATAAACTGCAACACCATTGTCATCGACGGCCCGGAAAGGCTCCTCATCGACCCCGGCCGGAAGGACCGCTGGCCGGAACTGGCCGGCCGCCTGGCCGCCGACGGCTTCGCGCCCGGCGGCTTCCATTTGGTTCTCTTGACCCACAGCCACCCCGACCACCTGGAGGCGGCCGAAATCCTGGCCTTGGACTATGGCCTGCCCGTGGCCCTGCATGAAGAGGAAAAGCGGTTTTGGGAGAGTA